>JBGQBV010000114.1:0-2003 GCA_041494985.1 Minisyncoccia bacterium | reverse complement strand
TACGGACCCGCACAATATCTAGGGACTTGCCGCCCGGCGCCGATCGGTCCCGCGACGCCTTGCGTCGCCATTGCACTAGGGTGTAGGGTGAACGAAACCTTGGGGATCGTTCACCATCTAACCCATTGCAAACAAAGAAAAACCCGCCAATTTGCGTTGGCGGGTTTTCCGGGCACTCTTCGCGTTGGGACACGCTGATTGCCCGTATACCAAACGGGCAGACGAATGTCAAAACCGAAACGATCGGTCGAAAGCTACCTTCAATCCGCCAAATCCCTTGCGCCATTCGCGCCGGGTCTTACCAAGTATCGACGGCGGAAAACTCTCAAACCATCCGAAAAGGGCGCGATTACGCGGAAGGAAAACGCGCTTGCATTTCACACCGATAAGCTCATTCCCGTATCGAAGAAACTCGCACGTCAATTGAAGGATCAGCTTTTTATTCCGTCCAAACGAATTTTCGATGAAGAAACCGAACAATACCGATATGAGGAAGGCCGGTCGCGGCAAGGTATTCGCGCTATTGAATTGCGGAACACCGCGCCCAATGCCAAAATCCATAAAATCGGTCCTGATATGCTTGTTACCAGTAACGGGCGAACGTTCCTTTATTGGAAATTGGATCGTGAAGATGTAAAGACTAAGAAAGGAATGACGAAAGCAGCGGCGGCGGTTTTCGACAATCAATTACCGATCGAACGCGTTTCCGAATTGGCGAAGGTCGCATTCGATGAATTGAAACCGTTGGCAGTCTATCTATGGGCACCATCGGGCCGCGTCGGCAACGGTTTTGAAAGTCTCAAACAATTCTCGATCTGGCTTGCCGAAAATTGGTCCGCCGATCGCTATTCACAACAGGAAAAATGGGTCAATGGGATTGTCATTCTTTTGAAGGATGACAATTGGCGGAAGTCTACATCTGTTCTAAAACCTATCGACCCGAATAAAGACCCGCGCAAACCGAAACCGCCAAAGAAACGCAAGCGCCGCTAAATGTCATCCGCGCGAAAGCTTGTGACGGGCGATTGCGAAACCGACCCTTTTTCACATGGTCGCGTTCCGAAACCGTTCCTTTGGGGATTGTATGACGGGAAAACGTATTTCCAATTCGCCACAACCGAAGAGTTTGTTGCCGCTGTCATTGATAAAAAATGGGTTATGTATGCTCATAGTGGCGGCAAATTTGACTATATGTTTTTGCTACCATATATCGGTGAAACCCGCGTTCAAGTCATAAACGGTCGCATCGTTTCAATGATGCTCGGTAAATGCGAATTGCGCGATAGCTTTTCGATCGTGCCCGTTTCAATGAAAGAAATCGAAAAGGAAGAAATCGAAATGTGGAAACTTGAGGCGACCGTTCGCCACAAGTTCACCGATGAAATCCTTTCACGCAACCGAACCGATTGCATTTATCTATATAATCTTGTGAAAGCCTATCGCGACGTTGCGGGCAAGCAAAAAACCATCGCATCAAATGCCTTGTCATTTGCTCGCAAGATCGGCATTGATCCCGGCAAAACAAATGCCCGCTTCGATCGGGATTTCCGACCGTTCTTTTTCGGCGGGCGGACGCAATGCTTCAAGTTCGGAACCTATCGGAACACAACATCAATCGACATTCATTCAGCTTATCCGTATGCAATGACGCATGATCATCCGACAGGCGATAGCGAACATTTCACGCGTGCCGATAATTTGGATGGTTTGATGAATGATCAGATTGCCCGTTCCTTTATAATTATCGAATGCACGGCACGCGGTTGCTTCCCCATGCGAACGAAAGCGGGATTGGAATTTCCGCATGAATATAACGAATACAAAGTCACCGGATGGGAATATCTCGCGGCCCGCGATTTGGGTTTGATCAGCGATGTAAAAATCCATTCGGTTCGATACTCCGATAAGACGATCAATTTCACGCCTTACGTTTTGCATTGGTACGAATACAAAAACGCCAATCCTAAGAAAACCAATCCGATCGAATACACAATCGGAAAGAT
>JBGQBV010000113.1:0-2020 GCA_041494985.1 Minisyncoccia bacterium | reverse complement strand
GTTATAAGTTGGCTGTGTGCGCACAAGCAGATAAATTGCCGGATAGTGCTATAATGATAAATGAAAATCTGCGCATTCCTAATGTCTTTCAAAAAGATGAATAAAAAAGAACTTGATAAAAAATTGCGCCTGATTGCCTTTTATCTGCCTCAGTTCCATCCGATTCCGGAAAATGACAAATGGTGGGGGAAAGGCTTTACGGAATGGACGAATGTGAAAAAGGCCAAGCCTTTGTTTGTCGGGCACTATCAGCCGCATATTCCAACCGGAGATTTGGGCTATTATGATTTGCGCGACCCGAAAGTCCGCGAGAAACAGGCTAAAATGGCGGAAGAGTATGGCATTTTCGGTTTTTGCTATTATCATTTTTGGTTCAATGGGAAAAAATTGCTTGAAACGCCGCTGCAGGAAGTTTTAAAGTCGGGGAAACCGGATTTTCCGTTCTGCGTCTGCTGGGCCAATGAGAATTGGACGCGGAAGTGGGATGGCGGCAATGAAGAAATTCTCAGCCAGCAAGATTACAGCGAAGAGGATGCTAAGAATTTTATCAAGGATCTTATTCCGGCTTTTCGTGACAAAAGATATATTCAAGTTGATGGCAAACCGTTGTTGGTGGTCTATAGGACCGAGTTGTTTCCTGATATGAAAAAAACCGCTGATATTTGGAGAAGTGTGATGAAAAAAGAGGGATTCTCCGGAATATATCTGGCAAGGGTGGAAAGATTCACTTTCGGGGAAGATCCCGCGGCAATCGGATTTGATGCGGCCATCGAATTTGCTCCGGATATTTCAGATTCAAAAAAAATTATTTTGGATGATGATTCGGTTATAAACAAGGTGAACAATGACAAACAAAAAATCTCGGCCGCGTATGATTATAAAGTTGTGGCGGAAAAAATGCTTGCCAAAGAAAAACCTGCGCACAAACTTTTTCGAGGAGTTTTCCCTTTTTGGGACAATACGGCCAGAAGGGGTTCGGATGGCATGCTGTTTCTTGGCGCGAGTCCAAAAAAATTCCAATATTTCCTAAAAAAGCAATTGGAATACACGCGTGATAATTTCGCGGGCGATGAAAGAATGGTTTTTGTTAACGCTTGGAATGAGTGGGGAGAAGGCTGTCATCTGGAGCCGGATCAAAAAAACGGGTTTAAATATCTGGAAGCATGCGCGGCGGCTGTCGCGGAAATATCCGTGATAATTCCTTCCTATAATCACGCGAAATATATCGATGCTGCTATCCGATCGGTGTTGGGTCAGACATTCAAAAAATGGGAGCTGATTATCATTGATGACGGATCGATTGATGATTCGGTGAAGATCATCAAGAAATATGACGACCCGCGCATCAGATTGTTCAGGCAGTCGAACCATGACGCGCCTTACGCGATAAATCGCGGTATAAAGCGAGCCAAGAGTGAATATATCGCCATTTTGAACTCGGATGACACTTTTAAACCCTTGAAATTGGAAAAGAGCCTCGCAATGCTGAAAGACGGCTACGATTTCGTTTTTGGCAAGCTGGATGTTATCGATAAAAATGGCAAGCCGTTCGATGATGGCAGCGAAAGTGTACGCAGGATGCATGACGTGCTGAATGATTCTGTCGGCAAACAGAATGACTTGAACCGGCTGCTGCTGAACATGAATTATTACATGACAACATCCAATTTCGTTTTTCGAAGAGATGCCGTGAAAAAGGCCGGTTATTTTCATGAAAAATTGCACTATGCCCATGATATGGATTTTTTGACGCGGATATTTGAAAAAGGATTGAAAGTAGGATTTGTTCCGGAATATCTGGGAAGTTATAGAATCCATCCTGACAATACGATCAGCAAAGGCGGAGCGGAAAAATATCTGGAAACGTGCTATTCGATCGCCAAATTGTTCAAAAAAAATTCGCCTATTTTGAAAACCCTTACGCCCGATTTTTTCAAGCAGTACATTGTTGTGCAGACGGTCCTTATCCTGCTGTCTTTTTCGGAAAATGAGATTGAAAAAATCATAAGCGATAGGGAAG
>JBGQBV010000112.1:0-2028 GCA_041494985.1 Minisyncoccia bacterium | reverse complement strand
AGCCCAATTTCTCATGAACATCATTGAGTTTTTCGGATTGACCGTTTGTAAGCGCGACAACGTGTTTGAGTGTCGGCAAAACCTCATTGGCAACGGTTAGTTCCGTCCGAATTCCACGCCGTCGCGCGTCGAATGTCAGAAAGATATTCGCTACCATTGCGATCAATGCGGTTATGGCGGTAATTGTAGGCGCGTCGAATGTCATGATTGATCCTATGCAAACATTGAAGCGGCGGCGGCCCGGCGTTGCTGCAATTGTGCGACCGGAATTAGAACACCTGCCGGATTGCGGACGTTCACCCATCGTTTGAATTGCGCGGCGGCACCGGCATAATCGCCCGCGTTCAAGAGGTTGAGCAACGTTGACGGAGTGCCGTCCGACGCGTGACCTAATGCGTCGCCGAATTGAAAAGTGAAATCGACAAGAGCATCAAACTGCCCTTGTGTAAGCGGAACGTTTACATCTTGCTTGACGATGTTTTCCGCTTCATTGATATCATCCGCAAAAAGAGCGTCAATCGTCGGGTCCGAAATAACGGACGATGGTCCTAAGCCATCGCCGGGAACGATCAAATGTCCGACGCCGATCGACCAATGTCCGCCACTATCGCGATAGGCGGCGTTTCGACGGCCTTCCCATCCAGTGATGTTTGCTTTGCCTTTGGCGGACGTTTGCATTTGACTAGGGGCGAATTGCATATAGGGCACCGTTGATTGAAAGACGGGATCGGGCAGAATATCCCATGATGTATCGCCCGTATACGGAACATCAGATGATTGCTGATCCATATAGTATTTGATCAGCACCATTCCCGCCCCCAACGCGAGAAGCGGCAAAAGAATGTCCGACTTCACCAATTGGAAGGCGTCCCCGTAAAAGCGTTTGCCCCGGTAAGCCATCCCGGCGCAAGTTCAACCGGTTGCGGTTGAGCGGGCGGCGGGATTAGGCCGGGGTTTATTGGCGTCACGGCAACGCTTCCGGGGAAGGCATAGACGGGCGATCGAAAGAAAAGATAATAGATTGCCGCGCCCGCCAATCCCAACAAAATCAATTGCTGCATTCGTGCGTTGCTCATTGGGGTTTCCTCTAATTTACGAAGATGCCTGTCATTGCGACGCTTTCAAAGTTTCCAGCGGCGGGCGCGGCGGTGAATTCCAATGTCATGGCGGTATTGACGGACCCGACAATATCCAATCCGCTGATAGAATAATTGCCGCTTGTGCCAATGACATATGAACCGGCCCGCATTGCCCAAAGAATTGCGCCGACGCCGGTTGCCCCGTCGCGCAAGACAAGTGTTAGATCGCCTTGGGCGATGATCGCTTCGACGGCCCATGTAATTGATTTACAGATATTGCGGGCACCGGCAATCGCGGCGAAATTGCATGTCGCTTGTGTCGCGGCGGCAGGTGTTTGAAATGCTGCCCGTTGTCCCGGTCCATTGACAAGCCCCGCGCCTTGCCCTGAAACGGCGGCAAGATCAATGGACGAAGCCATTCGCCAACGGTCCCAATTGGTTCCGTCAAACAATGAACCGCGCGACATGACAAGCAAATCACCGGTCGCGCGTTGTGCAACATTGTCGCTATCATCGCCGACAAATGATGCCACAACGGGATTGCCTACGGCGTCAACCGCCATAAGGGTAACCCATTGGGCACCAAAACCATTGACCATCGCCGTCATAGGCACGCCGTCCGTTTGCGTGAACGGCGCAAGCGGCGGATTGATTTGCGTCCGATAAAGAGGAATGACTTTTGTGTTCCGTCTCATTTCATAACCTCTTTACGGGATGTAATTTTGAACTTCCACAACGGGCAACGGTTGCTTGTTTCCGACTTCCATGACGATATTGCGCCCGGTCGAAAGCAAAACGTTTCCATAGTAATGCACGTAAGTATTGTAAAGAGCCGCGTTCAATCCGCTTGTGACGCCGGGAATTTCGATGGTGAATTGTTGCCCGGCAAGCATCGGAATAAAAACCGGAATGTCTACATCCGAATTGAAAGCATCGAAGAGGATGACTT
>JBGQBV010000111.1:0-2031 GCA_041494985.1 Minisyncoccia bacterium | reverse complement strand
TCCAAATGATCAAAATTCAAAACGGTTTCGGATTTATGATTTTGGAAATTGGGATTTGTTTAGAAATTAGACATTAGATATTAGAAATTAGAAATTTTTTATTCTATATCTCCTTTATCATCCCTTTCTCCACCAAAGCGTCATGAAGTTCTTCACTGAGCATGCGGTCATGGAAGGTGTCGAGAATATAGTTGTCTTCCATGTGTCTGGCCACTTTGACGGCATGCACGACCCCTTTCTGCTGGGCGATATCCACCAGATGCTGGATCTGCGTCTCGGCGTCCGCTTTTTCCGCTCCGATCTGGGCATCACTGGCCACAATATCGCCGACAGAAACATAGTCGTCCGCCTGCGTCCGCACCTTGGACAGGATCTTTCCATAAGCGTCGTCTTTTTCACTGGCGCTCACTTCGCGCGGGGTTTCTCGCTCGACATCGGCAAACGGAGTCGCCTTTTCCACGGAAAAATCCACCACGCCTCTTTTCAGTTTTCCCTCGAGATCCAAATCGCTGTCCTCGATCGGCTCCAGATTGCTTTTGATCGGTTCCATAATAGTTGGCATCTTAATTACTTATTATTGCGCATCCGGAGTCATCATTTCAGCTTTGAATTCCTCGATGATTCCCTGCACCATCCCATCATAGTCCTTAATCCGCTCTTTGAAAAATGTCTCCACTTGCTCGGGAGTGACTTCGCCCTCGCTGATCTTTTCATATTCGATCCTGCCCTGCTCGCCGAGCTTGTCCATCGTTTCCAGAAAAATGCGCTTAAGCAGGACTTCCGTCATCTTGATGACCAGGTCGTTCTGCTTTTCCTGGGAAAGGGTGCTGATTCCCAGGTCGTTTACCAGCTGCGCCAAAGCGGCTGATTGAGGAGTTGTCTTTTCGTCGATTGAAGAAGTCATATTTTTCATTGACTCGCCATAGCTTTCAGAAAAAAGCGGCGGCGGTTTGTTTTATGAGTTTAATTTTTTGGATTCGAAAATAACCCTGACGATCCATTTATGGATCGTGTCACCAGGCTTAGGCGGCACGTCCTTGATGAGTTTCTCCAGACCCGCAGTGGTGCCTTTCGGAAATTTGCTTAAAAATACTTCTTTTGTTTCCTTTGATTTGAAAATATCAAAAATTTTCTCATCTTTCAACTGTTGGAAAAGCTTGTTGCCAGCCGCATTGTCGCCGAAAATAAAGTTTTTGAGACCAACCGCATTCGTTTTCAGATCCGGACTGTCTAAAATCCCCTTTTCAGCCAATAGTTCATGCAGCTTGGAATGGGTGAATTCGAGGTTCGTCTTGGCATCCTTCAGCTCGTCATAGGGCCGCCAGTCATGCATCTGGGTTATTCCGTTCGGCCGGTAATCCGCCGGTTCGCTGGAATTGAAAGCGTCCAGTTTCTGCTGCGCGGCAGCGACCTGAGCCTCTTCGACATGCAGACTGTGTTCGGTAGCGTTTATTTGCGACTGCAATTCTATTTTAGTGCTATCGATGTCGCCGCCGAAATCATCCGGAGCGGGAACTACGGCAACCTGTTCGACCGGAACCTCGGGCGCCGCATTTTCCTCATACCAGCCATAGCCGGACGGATCTTTGATTTCCATCTGCAACGTTTCCGGATTGAAATCAATTTTCGAACCGGCGTGGATATAATCCGGCAAGTGACCTTCCATTTCCGGGTGCGCATCTTTAAAATCAATTGCTAGTCTATGCGCGATCTGACCGTCGTCGAACTTGGCCAGCTCCGGATGATGCTGCAAGAATTCGGCGCGGTGCAAATCCAGATATTTTGCAATCGCACCTTCAAAACTGCTGCCCTTTTTCACATCAAGCAAGACTTCCGCGCTTTTCGGAGCAGCAACCACATGCTCAGCAGCTGAGGTAAAAATACCATGCCCTTGAGCCAGATCCATCATTCCTTTAGCTGTCGCTGCGCCCAAAAACATGGCGCTACCGAAAGCGATGAATTTGTTAACTTGCGAACGCATCGCGTGCTGACTCAGCTTCTTATCGAGTCCGTTTATTTTTTCATCCAAAG
>JBGQBV010000110.1:0-2032 GCA_041494985.1 Minisyncoccia bacterium | reverse complement strand
GGCTGGAAAACTCCAAACGTATGCATCTTTCTGCAGGTACCTATCAGTCCCATCAAGGGGTATGTGAGAATCATGCCGGCAGGGAAATGCGGCGGCTTATGACGGAAATCAACAACATCTAAGGACAGTTTAAAAACTGTCCTTTTCTCTTGACAAATTGGCAATAATTTGGTAGGGTGATGCGTTAGGTATGGTTCTTTATAAATCAAAAAACTTCGAAATCAAAGGGGGTGGTCAGTATGACTGACGCAGCCGCAAAGGAAGCACTGGAGCAGACAAGGGAAGCCGAGAAAGCCGCTTATAACAAGTGGCTCATCAGGGTCTGGAAGGAAGACAAAAAATGCATCTGTTGCGATTTTTCATCCATTGGCGACCAGTTTATGCAGAAGATCGGCCATCGGCAATATGCCACTGATTTTCACGAAAATCGTGGCGCCACGCCTTTCGATGACATATGCTATCTTCTTACTGAGAAGAGAGAAGAAACAGAAGCGACTTCTGCGCCGTCGGCTGAACAGCAACAGCTGGAAGCTGCCGAGCCGGTACATCCCAGTCAGATAACTTTCGGGGAAACTGGCGTGAGCCATTCGGAAGAAGTTGCGGCGTCTGCGCCAACGGAAAGCGCGCAGCCTGAGCCTGCTCAACCGGAAGCCGTTCACGAAAAACCGCTGGAAAGAGAAAAGCCGGCGGTCAAAATGGATCCATGGGGCCAGAGCAGCGCCATCGGCGGGACGATTGCGAAGACGGAGGCGGCGCCCAGAAAGCAGACGCCTAACGAGCTTTTCCGGGAGATGGAAGAATTTTTTGCCAGCGATGTCAGAATCTATCAGAGCGAAGTGCTGAGTGAGCATAGCGGATTCATCCATGCTTTGGTTGAGATTTTCAACCGGAATGTCGAATTCGCGCTCGGCACTTTCTCTGCAAGGATAACCGACAACAAGGCGAAGGCATGGCTCAGCAAGATAGAAAACATCATCCATGGTCCGGAAATGGGGAAACTTTCCCAGACTTTTCCGAAGCTGCCGGTCAAGAAGTATATTATCTTCCGTGAAGCGCGGAAAAAAGTGAACAAAGCCGGGCTGGCTTTCATGGACAGGAACATCGAGGCCGTGGCCGAGATGATCGACTACAAAGCCATGAAGATGCTCAACACGATTGAAAATTAGCCGCGGTTGCAAAGCAAGAGGGTTCTTAACAAAGAACCCTCTTTTTTCTTGGCTATTTTTCTTGACTTTTACCGGGGAATATTATAAAGTTTCTTACTGTCCTTTGACAATCTTAAATATGGATAAAAGAGCGCCAATAACGGCAAAATGGCATAAAATTCTCCAGCCTCTGCCAAAGAGGACTGGACAAAAAACAGGGAGGCCAAAATGAAAAGCAAACCGACGTTTACTCGTGAGGGAGTAGGTACTGGAGGAAAAATCGAGGATCCGCTTTCGAATCGGTTTATGGAATGGTTGGGAAGCAATTGGTTTGCCGTTGTCCTGATCATCGGCATCGCCCTGGGTTTTTTCTATGCCAGGTCTTTGGTGAACAGCGAAAAGCAGGCACGGGCCAAGGTTGAAGCGGCTAATGTCACACTCACGCAGGAAAAGCTGGTCCTCACGCAGAATTCGGCGGCGAAAGACGTGCAGATCGGCGTGCTCAAAGGCGAATTGAAGAAGATGCAGGATGACGAGACAGCCAGGGTCCAGGCCGCAGCAAAACTCCAGGAAGAAATCCGTAGCGGCGTCATGAAAAACGTAAGCTACAAGAAGGAGCTGCTGAGTCGGGTGAAAGCTGATCCGCTCAAACACGGGTATAAGGAAGCGCTGACGGACCGGACAAAAAAGACGCCCAAGTTTAAACGCTGGGCCGAGAAAAAAGCGCAAGACATTGTGGTCCGCGCCGGACTTGTTTTCAAGATCCGGAAAGAGTTCGTGGGCCATTTGTCGCTGGTTGATGACGTAGAAAGACTCCTGATCTATCCGCTCAAAGCGGATGCGGGAGAGGGCATCGCTGAACCGCTGGCGGTTTTCAATCTGGCATC
>JBGQBV010000109.1:0-2040 GCA_041494985.1 Minisyncoccia bacterium | reverse complement strand
GTTCTAGCTTTGTCCTATTTCCCAGTGTCTATATACATAAAAGGCAACCCTTACGGAATCGACAATATTATGAACCAAAAAATCATACCCAAGGGACAAGAAGTTATACCCGAAGAACAGGTCACGCCTAAGGATCAAACAATCACGCCTGAGAGACAGAAAATTCAAGCTACTGCACGATTTCAGAAAATTTTTCCGGGTTTTCAGCAGATCAAAACGGATTATTTCAATTTCATCTTTTTGAATCCATTATTTGCGTTGATTTTTATTTACATAATCTATATTTTATTTTATTACAGACAATACAAAATTCTCTCCCTTTATTTTGCATCTCTTTCTCTCACTATCTTATCAACTATTAATTACAGTGCTATCAGATCTCTTATTTTGACATGGCCCTTGACATTTCTCCTGTACTCTTATGGGATATGGTTTTCTTTTAAATTAAACAATGAATTGATAAAAAATAAAAAGATAAACACCGTCATAAAGATTGTTTTAGTATCATGTATAATTTTTTTCATAGGGTCCAACATGGCTTATTCCTATTTTATAAATAAAGGTGTATCATTTAATTTGCATCATTTTTAAAATATTTAGTATGTGTGGAATAACCGGAAAAATTCATTTTGGAAATAATACTGTCTCCGAGCGGGATATTTTAGTTATGAACGAAAAAATTCTTCATCGCGGTCCGGATGACGGCGGCGTTTATATTTCGCCTGATCAAAAAGTCGGACTCGGGCATAGACGTCTTTCCATCATCGACCTCTCCCCGCTTGGACACCAACCGATGCGTTATCTGGACCGCTACGAAATCGTTTTCAACGGTGAGATATATAACTTTCAGGAAAAACGTGACTTGCTCGAAAAAGCAGGTTATGTCTTCAAGTCAAAATCAGACACGGAAGTCATCTTGGCGCTCTATGACAAATTTGGAAAAAAGTGTCTGGATCATCTGCGCGGCATGTTCGCCTTCGCCATTTATGACGAACAGGAAAAAACCATTTTTTGCGCCCGCGACCGGGTAGGCAAAAAACCATTCAAATATTTCCTTGATGATAATGTTTTCATTTTTGCGTCCGAGCTGAAAGCGATCCTGACCCAACCGGAATATAAAAAGCAGCCGGATTATGTCGCGATCCATCACTATCTGACTTTGCAATATTGCCCGGCACCTCTCACCGGCTTCAAAGATTTGAAAAAACTGGAACCGGCGCATTATCTTTTCCTTGATTTGAAAACCAAAAAAATCGAAAAGGAAAGATATTGGAAATTGGACTATTCCAAAAAGTTGGATCTTTCCGAAGATGAATGGAAAAAAAGAATCATGGAAAAATTGGAGCAGTCCGTGAAACTGCGGATGATTTCTGATGTGCCGTTGGGCGCTTTCCTTTCCGGCGGCATCGATTCCAGCGCGATCGTGGCACTGATGAGCAAGCTGAGCGACAAGCCCGTCAAGACTTTTTCCATTGGTTTCAAAGAAGAGAAATACAACGAACTGAAATATGCCAGAATCATCGCAGAAAAATTCAAGACCGACCACACGGAATTCATTGTCGAACCGCACGCCATCGAGCTGCTGCCTATGTTAGTGAAACAATATGAAGAACCCTTCGCGGATTCCAGCGCGCTCCCGACCTATTATGTCAGCAAAATGACCCGCGACTTCGTGACCGTCGCTCTCAATGGAGATGGCGGCGACGAGAATTTCGGCGGCTATGGCAGATATAGCATCCAAAAATTCGGCCTGTGGTATGACAAGATCATGCCCGTTCACAAATATGTCATATTGCCAATCAGCAAGTTTTTGGCCAAAAATATCAAGAATACTTTTTTTGATCGCGCTTACCGCTTCGCAAAAACTATGTCGGATAATTACGCTCATCGTTATCTGAATTATATCTGCTACTTCACTAATGAAATGAAGGATAATATTTATACGGAAAAATTCAAATATCAAATGAAAGGTCTTGATTCATATGATATTGTCGCGGAAAAATTCTCTGAAGCAAAAGCCCAAGACAAAATGGACCAATG
>JBGQBV010000108.1:0-2043 GCA_041494985.1 Minisyncoccia bacterium | reverse complement strand
CGTGTTCGACGTCAAGCCGGACGGTTACTTGTCAGGCATCGACACGCTGGGCACGTTGGGCGGCGTCGTGATCAGCCCGTTGGTGGTGACCGACCCGGTCATCCTCGCTCAATTAGTTGATCCTCCGATTGATGACGCCATCATGGCAATCACGTTGTCGGTGGGCGGCAATTCGATAGACAACAATTTCAGCGTCGTGTTGACGACCGCCGTGCGGTTTGTCTTGCTTCCGCCGATCGCTCCGCCGGAGCCGGTCCTGCTGCCCACGTTTTTCAGCTACCCGGTGCCCTTATTCGCGCCGCCCGAATATGTGTTTCCGTATTTGTACCTGCCGGCAATCACGCGCACCGGGGGCGCGCTGTACACCTGGCACTTGAGCGTCGTCGACGCCGGGCACCCGCGAGAAGCGGATACGGCCGCGCAGTCGGTGCAGCTGACGGCAATGCGCCCGGAGGACGAAATTCTCTGGCAACAAGGCGACTTGGACGACGGCGAGTGGATTTTTCCCATCGACGTGCCGGCGTCCGGCCGGCTGAACGTCCGCCGTTTGCGGTTTGGCATTCGCGGCGGCATTCCGATCGCGGGCGACTTCAACGGCGACGGCAAGTCGGAGGTAGGCGTCTTCAAAGATGGCCGGTGGTATATCGATCTCAACGACAACGGAATGTGGGACGAGGGCGACTTGTGGGCCCGACTCGGTCACAAGGGCGACCGGCCCGTGACCGGCGACTGGGATGGCGATGGGAAAACCGACATCGGGATTTACGGGCCGGCCTGGCCCGGCGATCCGCGAGCCGTGGCCCACGAACCGGGCCTGCCCGATCCGCACAATGAAAATACGAGCGTGCACAAAAACATTCCGCGCCAGCCGGATCGCACGGCCGTCGGCGAGCGCACGTTGAAGCTCACCGCGGCGGGCAAGCCGCGGGCGGATTTGATCGACCACGTGTTCTTCTATGGAACGCCCGGCGACCATCCGGTCGTGGGCGATTGGAATGGCGATGGCACGCATACCATCGCGGTGTTCCGCGACGGCGTTTGGCGCCGCGACATCGACGGCGACGGGAAGTGGAGCGCCGCCGACGCCCAGGCCAGGTTCGGACAATCTGGCGACCTGCCGGTCGTGGGAGACTTCAACGGCGACGGCGTCGACGAGCTGGGCGTCTATCGCGACGGGCAGTGGTTCATCGACACGAACGGAAACGGCGTGATCGACGCAGAAGATCAGACCTTCGAACTTGGCGGTCCGGGCGACACGCCGATCGTGGGAGACTGGAACGGCGACGGCACCGCCGAGCCAGGCGTTTATCACGATCCGTCCGCGCCGGCCGTAAAAGTCAAGGCCGATTAGGACGACGCCGGGAGATCGCCCGCGACATGCTGACGAGCAGCTAGCGCCCGGCGATTCACAGATTTATTTGAACTTTTCGAGCTCCGATTCAGTCGCCTTGATGTCCTGTTCCAGCCGCCGGACTTCTTCGGGATCGTCCAATTGCTTGCGCGCGCCGGAAAGCTGTTGCTGCAGTTTCTGCATTCGCTGCCGCAAGGCGTCGAGCTTCTTTTTGGCTTTCTTGTCCATCCAATGACCCCGGCGGGACGCGCCGTCGAATCTCTTCCGACGCGGATTCACGCAGTGCCTTACGGCTCGGCGTCCGCGTCGATCGTCTGCGTTTTGAGCGCGCGCACCAGCGACAGCGCCTCGATTGCCTGAAATTCGAAACATTCGCCCAGCAGCGTGGCTGCCGCATATTCGTTCGCGCCTTCGAGCGAAGAACCAAGTTCCTCGATGCGCCGGGCCAGATCTGGATAGTGGACAATTTGCCGCGCAAAGGCCTGGGCCCCCCGCCGGGCCTGGCTGGGTCGGATGTCGAACAACTCCGCAATCAACCGGCCGGCACTGGTCAAGTCACCCATCTGGATGTCCACGACGATCTTTTGAAAAAGGCCGGCCAATGATTTGTTTGGCGATTCTTCCGCGTGGGCCGGCGCCGGCAAAGCAAGCAAGGTCATACTGGGCGGGGATTCCAGTTCGAGACCGGTGGG
>JBGQBV010000107.1:0-2062 GCA_041494985.1 Minisyncoccia bacterium | reverse complement strand
GCCGAGGCAAAGACGCAATATGCCCAAGCCAGGGCTGGCGTGCTGGTGGCGCAGGCGGACTTGGCATCGCTGGAAAATTTGCTGAAGAAAGCAAAATTGGAACTGAAGGGTCTGGGTTCGAACGACAGGAAAATCCAGAACAAACAGATCGACTCAGCGGAAAACAACGTTGATTCCCAGCGGGCCAGGGTGCTGCAGGCGACGGAGAATTCGGCAAACGTAAAAAACCAGTTGGACAAATGCGTTCTCAAAGCTCCTTTTGCCGGAACGATCACCCGGCAGGACATGGCGCTGGGGGAAATCGTCAATCCGAATGTTTCCGTAATAACGATCGCACAAAGCAACAATTAATAAAAACTAGCAAAATATTATGGAGAACTTGAAAAAGGAACCGACAAACAATGAAATCAGCAAGAAAAAAGGCATATCCATGCTGGCTGGGGTGACCGTCCTGGTCATTGTGCTGGTAGGGTTGTTTTATTGGCAGGCTACCAAGGATCAGATCTACGTCGAAAAGGCGACAATTTCTGCGCCGGAAATCGCGCTGTCTGCTACTGAAGGAGGAATGCTGGAAGGAATTTTTGTCAAAGAAGGGGATATCGTTCCGGCGAACACTACTGTCGCGCAAATCGGCAATGAAACAGTGAAAACCGCGACTCCTGGACTGGTCATACAGACAAAAAACAATATCGGTGAGAATTTTTCCCCGGGCGAACCGGTCGTCACCATCATCAATCCGACGGATCTGCGCGTGGTGGCACAGATCGAGGAAGACAAGGGATTGAGCGACATCGTGGTCGGACAGCAGGCGGTTTTCACTGTGGATGCGTTTGGATCGAAGAAATTTTACGGCACTGTGGACGCAGTCGCTCCGACTTCCAGGGATTCAGGCGTGGTTTTCAGCATTTCCGACAAGCGCGAAGTGAAGAACTTCGATGTGAAGATCCGCTTCGATGAGAAGCAATATGCTCAGCTCAAGAACGGCATGTCGGCCAAAGCCTGGGTTTACAAGAATTAAATCATCCGTAAATGGAAGCAATAAAGGAAAACAAATTCAATTGGCTGCTGCTCGTCACTGTCATCGTGGGAACCCTGCTGGGACGCATCGATCAGAGCATCGTGAACCTGGCTTTGCCGAAGATCATCAATGATTTCAGCATCACGGTTTCCTCGGCCGGCTGGATCGCGACCGCCTATATCCTGGCCAACGCCATTTTCGTTCCCATCTGGGGAAAATTGGGCGATACGCTCGGCCAGAAGAAAGTCTATATCACAGGCTTCGTTCTGTTCATCGCCGCTTCGATCCTGGCGGGTTTCGCGTGGAACCTGAGTTCCATGATTTTTTTCCGTATCATCCAGGCCATCGCCGGCAGCGCCGACTATCCGACCGGAATGGCGATCATAACTTTGAATTTCAAAGCGGGCAAAGAAAGAGCGCAGGCTTTGGGCATCTGGTCGGCGACTTTCGCCGCCGGCGCGATCCTTGGGCCGCTGCTCGGGGGACCGTTGATCGACAATTTCGGTTGGCGCTCGGTCTTTTTCGTGAACCTGCCGATCGGAATCGTCGGACTGCTGATGGCGCTCAAGTTCGTTCCGGAATCGAAGGTCAAGCAAAGGATCATGAGTTTCGACTGGTGGGGCGCGATAACCCTGGGCATTTCACTGTCCGCTTTAGTGCTGGTTTTGGATCAAGGTATGTCGTGGGGCTGGCTGTCATTGGCAAGCATGGTTTCCTATGCGGTCGCCGCCGCTTTTCTTGGGATATTCATCCAGATCGAAAAAAACCATACCGATGCGATCGTCGATTTGAAATTTTTCAAAAACCCGGTTTTTGTGAATGTGCTCATCAACAATTTCATCGTCTTCATGGCCATGATGGGATCGGTGTTCCTGATTCCGCTTTTCGCGCAGACCTATATCGGCTATACGGCGACGCAGACCGGATATCTCTTTTTGCCGATGGCCTTGGTCATGATGATTGCGGCGCCGCTCGGTGGCAGCCTGATCGGGAAAGTTCCGGCCAGATATATCATCATGCTCAGCACGTTCGTGGCCGGCATCG
>JBGQBV010000106.1:0-2158 GCA_041494985.1 Minisyncoccia bacterium | reverse complement strand
TCTAAATTTTAATTGAAATCCAAATAAATAAATTTTAAAAATTTGGTAATTTAAAATTGATTTAAAATTTAAAACTTAAAATTTAAAATTATCATGCTATTTGCTCAACGTAATGGTGCGTTTGTATACTTCCAGATTATCCAGCGCGATGCCGATCCCTTTGATCACACAGAACAGCGGGTCATCCGCCACGTAGCACGGCACGCCGATCGTCTTGCTGATCAGCTGGTCCAGGTTGCTCAAGAGCGCGCCGCCGCCCGACAGCACCATGCCTTTGTCCATGATATCGGCCGCCAATTCCGGCGGTGTTTCCTGGAAGACTTTCTTGATCGCGTTGATCACTTCGCGCAGTTCGTCCTGCAAAGCCTCCGTGATCTCATTGGAAGAGATTTTGACCGTCTTCGGCAGACCGCCCATCAGGTCGCGGCCACGGACATCCATATGTTCTTCTTTGACCTGTGCGATCGCGCTGCCGATTTCTTTCTTGATATCCTCCGCCGTCCGGTCCCCCACTGCCAAACCGTATTTGCGCTTGATATAATCAGCGATCGCCTGATCGAATTTGTTTCCGCCCACGCGCGCGCTATGCGCCGCGACGACCCCGCCAAGCGAGATGACTGCGATCTCGGTGGTTCCGCCACCGACATTGATAATCATGTTGCCCTGGGCATTATGGATCGGAATGCCGGCGCCGATCGCCGCCAGCAGGGGTTCCTTGACGACATAGGCCGATTTGGCACCCGCTTTGACAGCCGCGTCGATGACTGCGCGCCGTTCGGTCGAGGTCACGCCGGCCGGAATGGAAATCATGATTTCCGGACGGAAAAAGCGGACTTTGCCGGTGACTTTATTGATGAAATATTTCAGCATGGCCTCCGTCACGCGATAGTCGGCGATCACGCCGTCTTTCATCGGGCGGCTGGCGACGATGGTGTCCGGCGTGCGACCGAGCATTTCCCGCGCCTGGTTGCCCACTGCTAAAACGATATTCTCCACCGGAGAAATCGCGACCACCGACGGCTCGTTCATGACGATCCCCTTGCCCGGGATGAACACCAGGGTGTTGGCTGTGCCCAAGTCTATTCCTATTCTTCGTATAAACATATGTATAAAAAAGTTAATTTTTAATCCGCTTGATGTCCGCACCTAATTTCTGCAATCTTTCCTCAATTTTTTCGTATCCGCGATCAACTTGGTATATTTCTTCGATCGTCGTCGTGCCTTGGGCACAGAGAGCGGCGATGATGAGCGAGGCGCCAGCTCTGAGGTCGAAACTCTTGATGGCGCTGCCTCTGAGCTGCGTCGGTCCGGAAATTATTGTCTGATGAGGATTGAGTATGTTTGACTTAGCACCCATCTTTTCCAGCTCGGCCAGATAGTTGAACCGTCCTTCGAACAAAGTGTCGAAAATCATCGTTTCACCTTCCGCCTGCGAGGCCAGCACCCCCAAAGGGGCCTGTATGTCTGTCGGGATTCCCGGATAGGTCCGCGTGTCGATCTTGCCGACCGCCTTCAGATCCTCGTTCGGAATGACCTCGATTGAATCTTTTCCAATCTTGAAATCCGCGCCGAATTCCCGCAGTTTTTCCAACACCAGGTCCAGATTTTCTTCCCGCGCGTTTCTCACGACGATCGGACTTTTCGTCGCCACGCCCATGATCAAAAATGTCGCGGCTTCATTGGCATCGGAAATTATCTCATGGATTGCGCCATGCAGTTTCTTGCTGCCTGTGATTTCCAGCGTGTGCGTTCCAAGACCCTTGATTTCGGCGCCCATCGCGACCAGAAATTTTCCCAGATCTTCCACGTGCGGTTCCTCAGCCGCGATCTTGATGGTCGTTTTCCCCGGCAGCGATGCCGCCAACATCATGACATTTTCCGTCGCGGTCACTGAAAACTCCTGCAGCACCACATGTGTGGCACGCTTCTCCTTCGCATCGATGGCATATGTTTTTTCATCGGTGCTGACGATCTTGACGCCCATTTTTTCCAGCGCGTCAAAATGCGTTCCGACCGGACGCTTGCCGATCACGCAGCCGCCGGGATGATAGAAAGAAAAAGCATCGAAGCGGGCGCTCAGCGCTCCCAATAGCAAGATTGAAGAGCGGAGCTGTTTCACCAACGAAACGTCCAGCCGCTGCGGGTCGATGTCCTTGGC
>JBGQBV010000105.1:0-2196 GCA_041494985.1 Minisyncoccia bacterium | reverse complement strand
GTAAAATTTCCTTGAGCCAAAACTATGCCGATAATCGGCTGGCTTTTAATATAATATATCTGCTGCAGAAAATTTTTCAGCATTTCCCCCTGCAATATTATCTTGTCATTTAAATTATTTATTTCCGCTTCTTTTCGTGAAATAGTTGTTACGACTTCCTGTATGATTGCTTGCGTTTTATTTATGACGGATTGCGTTGAAGAAACATTCGATTTAATTTGCACAAGATTCTGTTCATCCTTGGCCTTAGCGGCAGTCACCTTATCGATTTGTTTTTGAAGATCGGCAATACTATCCGTGGCATATGCAGGCGTTCCCCAAAAAGAAACTTGGGACAGCACAAAAGCAGGAACCACAAAAATCCAAGCTGAAATTAAAGCTATTTTTTTTATTTTGCTGTTATTCATCTGTCTTCATTTTAGCACGGAAAAGCGTATAAGCAAGACTTGTCGCTCGCGAGCGACGAGTCAAGCGCCACTCTTTACTTTTTTCGTCATTTGTTCTATAATTATTCGATATGTTAATAGACGATGTAAAACTTGAAGTGACGGCAGGACACGGCGGCAAAGGTTGCGCGTCGTTCAACAAGAATCTTATGAGTCTTGGACCTGCCGGCGGCAGCGGCGGACACGGCGGAAGTATCATCTTCACGGGTGTTTCCGATCTTAATGCCCTGGGTCAATTCCGCTACAAAAAACAGATTGACGCTCCCAACGGCCGCGACGGCAAGGGTCAATTTTGCGATGGACCGAATGGCAAAGATCTGCTAGTGAAGGTTCCGGTTGGCACCGTTATCCACAATCTCGACACCAACAAGGATCTGGAAATAACCAAGGTGGGCGAAGAAGTTTTGATCGCCCAGGGCGGCAAAGGAGGCAAAGGCAATTTCCAGTTCCGTGCCTCGACCAACACCACTCCGCGCGAATTTGAAGAAGGCAAACCAGGACAAAATTTCAATCTACGCCTGGAACTCAAACTGATCGCCGACATCGGCTTCGTCGGATTGCCAAACGTCGGAAAATCCAGCCTGCTCAACGAAATCACCAACGCCAGCGCCAAAGTCGCCAATTATCAATTCACCACCCTTGAACCGAACTTGGGCGTGCATTATGGGCTCATCCTGGCCGACATCCCAGGCCTGATCGAGGGCGCTTCCGAAGGTAAAGGCTTGGGCATCAAATTTCTCAAGCACGTCGAACGCACGAAGATCCTGTTCCATTTCCTTTCTACCGAATCAGAAGATCCGATTGCCGACTACAAAACCATCCGCAAAGAGCTCGGCGCCTACAATCCGCTCCTATTGGAAAAGCCGGAATATATTTTCCTCAGCAAGGCAGATATGGTTTCCGAAACCGAGATTAAGAAAAAATTGAAGCTTCTGAAAAAACTCTCTTCCAAAGTCATCCCGATCTCGATCCATGACTGGGACAAGCTGCAGGTGGTCAAAGACCTGCTGAATGAAATTGAAAAAGAAAAATAACCTTATTCATCCACTTTTCTTTTCTCCATAAAATGCTTTTCCACCTTTCTTTTTCCGCCCCTATCTGATTGAAAGCATGTGCTTTTCGGTGTACGCATTTTTTCTGCTGAAAAAATACTCCGTCCTCGCGCCGGTCGCGCTGTGGAGCCACCTCTAAGCACATGCTTTCAATCTCGAATTTTAATTCTGCATTTTGCATTCCCAAGGCGCACTATGAAGTGCGTAGGCGAAATGCAAGCGAGAAGCGTGAAAAAATTTCTCCATACCTCTGTTAGAAATTTTAGCGATGAGCGCCGCATTTGCCCCAGCATCTTCATCCGTGCGCGATTTTCTTTTCTGTCCACTTTTCTTTCTAAAAAGAAAAGTGTGACGAAGAGTGCACCAAAAAGTATATGCTTTCAGAAAAAATGAGCCAGTAAGAAAATTATTCCTGATGATGTCCGCCGCGGGGTTCGAAAATGTGCAGCACCATGCCGACCAAGGAAAGGACGAGGCTGAACACCAATGCCCAGCCGAAACTTTTGACATAGAAACCGGCCACGATGTTGCTAGTGAGCAGCACCAGCAAAGCGTTGATGATGAACGTGAAGAGCCCGAGCGTGAGAATCTCGATCGGCAGCGTCAGCACGACCAGTATCGGCTTGATGATCGTGTTCAAAAAGCCCAAAACGACCGCAACCACCAGCGCCACAAAAAAGCTTTGCACAAAAATCGCG
>JBGQBV010000104.1:0-2219 GCA_041494985.1 Minisyncoccia bacterium | reverse complement strand
GCCGCCGCCGCTGGAAACGCCGTCACTGTTACCATTCCGGGCGGCGCGGCGGGAACCGTTCCGAAATTCAGTGCAACGCCAAACGCTCCACAAGCATTGGTAAGCGGCACCCCGGCCAAAGTCATTTTTCAGGTTGAACAATTCGATACCAATGGGGATTTTGTGCCGGGCGCGGGCGCAACACAAAGCCGGTTTACCGCGACGATCGCCGGGTTTTATGAATTCAACGGAACGATACGCGGAGCGTCTGGATCATCTAATTTAACCGATATGTCCGCTTCCTTCTTTGTCAACGGAGTTGAGCTTGTCCGCTTTGCATCGGTCAAATGTCCCGCCGTTGCCGCTTATGCGTGTAGTGGATCAGCACTAATATCCTTGGGGATTGGCGATTTTGTGGAATTGTTCGGCAATGTAATCGCGACGGGTCCGCAATTCGATTTTTCCGGTTCCGCTGGCGCACAATGTTTCTTTAGCGGGGTTTTCCAAGGAACCGGCAACAATTAGGAGAGATGATATGCACTCGCATTTAATCCATCTACAGCGTTTCATGCGGCGGCACTATCATCACCGCCAACATCATCCTAAGCGTTTCTATTGGCTTAGGCTAAACGAGTGTGGGAGTGCTCTAAGAATTCTCTTAGAGAAGGGAAAGGAACCGTTCATCGTGTCCCAATTGCATGTAGACCAAAAGGTTACGCTTTCGATCGTCGCAACCGATGCGGCAGGCAATCCCGTCGCATTCAAACCCGACGCAGCAACGCCGCCCGCCACCAATCCGACATGGACGAATTCCAATCCAGCGGCGGATATGGTCGTGAGCAATGACGGCTTGACTGCCGTTCTTACGCCGAAAGCCGATCAAGTCGGACAAGTGACAAGCGTTTCAATGGCCGTCATTGTGGACGGTGTGACTTTTACCGCAACCGACGATTTGACCATCGTGGAAGGTGCTATCGCCGGGGTGAAACTCATTGAAACGTTTTCGCCGCTGTAAGCGGTGACGCGTCCGATTGTTCGATAACGGGCGGGAACGGATTGCGCCAAAGCGAAGGATTGGCGCTAGGCAACAATCCAGACCCGCCCGTTTTCGTCAATGCGTCCGTAGGCTTTGAAGTTTACGAAGCAAATCCATTTGATCGGATGTTGTGCCGGTGATATAGGCATCGGCTAAATTCAACGCCAAACAAATATGGGCCGCTTCGTTCTCAGAGAAGGCAAAGCCAATGACTTTGCCATCGTCGTCGCGTCCGATATCCCATGCCAAATCATTGATTGGGTTTTGCATGTATTTGTAGCGGCCCGGCTTGAAGATAACACGATAAGCTAATTCAGCCATGTGATTTCCTTTCAAACGGGCGGGTGTTTCCAGCGATCTTGACCGGTCGCAAGTTCCAACAAAGCAGACGCATAAATGATCGCTTCCGATGGCGTCATTTCCATATGATACGAAATAATCGTTCTGCGATCCCGGCGATAGAGCACCGGTTTTCCGGTTCCGGTAAGTTTTGGTTCGCCGATGAAGTCGACTTCTGGCATTGGTCCGCGACGCGTGACATAATCCGAAATGCTCATTAGTTCCTCCGTCGAAATGCGTAATAAATGACAATCAACGCCGAAAAGAAACCGGCGACATAGAAAGCGATCATTGCAACGCTTGGTGCCATTGGCAAGGCAATTGGATATCAATCATTATGCCGCCCTTCCTCTTCGCGTTTGTTGGCAATGACTTCATCACATTGTTCGCGCGTCATGCTGTAGACCATCGCCGTTTCTACAAATTCCGCTTCGTCAATTTCGTCATTTGCGAATTGGGCGATCGTATGGGATTGCAGACGATCCAATTCACTCTTCGGCTTTTCGAACGTCGAAATGTAGGCGTCCAAATGGGAAAGCTCGCGGAAGGTTGCCATCCAAACGGTTTCCCGATTGTCATCGCGCGATTGCCCGTGTTTGCGCGGGGCGATCCAATACAAATGCCATCCCGTAAAGAACCATCGGCTTCGTATATCCCAATCCAGATCGCCGGTTTTCTTGCGAATGTGAATGGTCATTTGATCCCCAATTCGGTCGCCAATTGCAGCATGTGAACACTCAATTCGCCAAAGTAACGGCGTAGTTCCGACCGATCGACCGGCATACCGGCAGCAACGCGAACGGCGCGAAAGGAAACCTAGCGCGCCGCATCGTCCATCCCTTTCGCAAGTTTAATGATGCGATCG
>JBGQBV010000103.1:0-2301 GCA_041494985.1 Minisyncoccia bacterium | reverse complement strand
ATAGATCCTGTCCCTGAGTTTGCCATTGACCTGCACGGCCATTTCGATTTCTTCTCCGGCCAGCAGCTGCGGATCATGCTCGGGCCACTTCTCAAGGAAAACGGATTTTTTGTTTCCCAACTTATTCCATAATTCTTCCGCGAGATGCGGCGCAAAAGGAGCCAACAGAACAACCAGTCCGCTATAGTCGGCCGCCACGATATTCTTTTCCTTTTCCATCGCATTCACCAAGATCATCATCTGCGAGATCGCGGTATTGAACCGGAAATTCTCAATATCCTCAGTGACCTTTTTGATTGTCTTATGCAAAAGTGTTTGTATTTTTTGGTTTGCTTCCGCCTGGTTGTCAGTCGCTGCCTGCAATTTCCAGACTTTTTCCAAAAACCGCTGCACGCCGGCGATGCCTTTGGTGTTCCACGGTTTGGTCGCTTCCAGCGGCCCCATGAACATCTCGAACAGACGAAGCGAGTCCGCGCCTACCTGCTCGACAACCTGATCCGGGTTGACGACGTTGCCCAACGATTTGGACATCTTCCGGCCATCCTCTGCGATGATCAAGCCTTGATTCCTGAGCTTGAGAAAAGGTTCGTCAAAACCGACATAGCCCAAGCTGTGCAAAACTTTGGTGAAAAATCGGGAGTACAGCAGATGCAGCACCGCGTGCTCAGCGCCGCCGACATAGAGATCGACCGGCAGCCATTTTTTGAGCGCTTCCTCGGAAGCGAACACCTGCTCGTTTTGCGGATCAGCGTAGCGCAGATAATACCAAGACGAACAGACAAAAGTGTCCATCGTGTCCGATTCCCTTCTGGCTTTGCCGCCGCACTTAGGGCATTTAACATCATGAAAAGTTTTCGAATGGACCAATGGAGATTCGCCGGTCGGCTTGAAATCCACGTCAGTCGGCAAAACCACCGGCAGATCTTTTTCCGGCACCGGCACTTCCCCGCATTTGTCGCAGTAGACAATCGGGATCGGCGCGCCCCAATATCGCTGCCGCGAAACCAGCCAGTCGCGCAGGCGATAGTTTATTTTCTTCTCTCCCAATTTTTCTTTCTCCAGCCACGCCGTCATCTTCTCGCGCGCCTCGGCGGATTTCAAATCAGTGAACTCTCCGGAATCAATGACCACGCCGTCTTCCGTGAAAGCTTTTTCTCCATTGATCAAAATGTCCCAGAATTGACTGTGGTTATTCAAATTGATGAATGCAGCCACATCTTTTTTTCCGACCCATTGGCTCTTATGGTTTTTCACGTCTTCCTCCTTGGGCTCCACATATTCGCCGCTGCCGAGCTCGATGTAATAGCATTCGAATTCGCCGTATCGATTCACGTCCTTATGCGCCGCATAAAAACAGCTATGTATTTCGCCGTTGATTTTTCTTATCGATTTTATATCCTGATAACCGGTCTCCTCCTTGGCTTCCCGGATAGCCGCCGCTTCGCCTGTTTCCCCGTCTTCAATTCCCCCGATGACAAACGATTTCCAATCGAATTTTTCCCAATCCAAGCACAGGAACTCGTCTTTTTCCCAATGTTTCACTATGGCGACAGTCGCTTTCCTCCTGACAAGCTGCTTACCTTCCTTCGGAGCGTCTTTTCCTGTTTCCAAGTTTAATGGAGCGATTGACTGCTTGATCGTCAGGTCATATTTCTTGGCAAAAACAAAATCGCGTTCGTCATGGGCCGGCACAGCCATCACCGCTCCCGTGCCATATTGTCCCAGGACATAGTCCGCCACGAACAGCGGCACCGCCTGCTTGGTGAACGGATTGACGACCGCGACGCCTTCCAATTTCACGCCGGTCTTGTCCTTCTGCAGTTCTGTGCGTTCCAATTCCGTCTTGGTGCGCGCCTGCATGATATATTTTTCCACCGCGGAATAATTTTTGATTTTGCCTTTCAGCTGGCTGATGATTTCATGTTCCGGCGCCACCACGCAATAGGTGCAGCCAAAAATCGTGTCCACACGCGTCGTAAAAACATCTATGTATTGTTTTGAATTTTGATTATTGGAATTTTTAATTTGTTTGGAAATTGGGATTTGGGATTTGGAAATTCCGTCAGAATTTGAAATCTTAATTTCAAATTTGACGGTTGTGCCTTCGCTCCGTCCGATCCAATTTTTCTGCGACGCTTTGATCGATTCCGGCCAGTCCACTTTTTCCAGACCTGAAAGAAGTCCGGCAGTTTTTTTGTTATCCTCGATGAAGTCGGTGATTTTGAAGAACCACTGCTCCAGATCTTTTTGGATGACTTTGCCGCCGCATCTTTCGCATTCGCCATTGACCACCTGTTCGTT
>JBGQBV010000102.1:0-2356 GCA_041494985.1 Minisyncoccia bacterium | reverse complement strand
ATTTTTCCGCTTCTCTCGAACCCCAGGTCGGATTTCTTATCCGCACTGACAACTTCCTTGGTTCCATTCACGTCCAAAGAGGCGTTGGCCAGCGGACGCTTGGCCACGCTGAAATTGATGTACGTAGCCGCTCCGATGCCGACGGCTATGATCGCTGCGCTGGAAATTATGATCGTTTTCTTGTTCATTGCTATGAATATTAATTGTTAGAAATCTTGGTCAATTTAGTCAAAATACCCGCCAGACTTTCCTGCTCCGATTTGTTGAGTTTTTCCAATCTTTTCCGCATATTTCCGGCGATTTTTTTCTGCCATTTTTCCAAACTTTTTTCCCCCTTCTTAGTGACAGCGATCCTGACTACCCGTCTGTCCTTCGCTTCAGCCAGACGATTGACCAAGTCGGCTTCAGACAGAGTGTTTATCAGCGAAGTCGCTGAGGGCGCCTTGATTGCCAAGAAATCAGCCAACTCCTTCATCAACGGCTTCTTTTCCTTGATGTAGCGCAAGGTTATGAACTGCAAAAAGGAAAAGTTCCTGTTCTTTTCATCCAGCATGTTCTCATGCGACATCTGTTTCATCAAAAAAATCAACGAGATGATCTGTTCCAATTTGTCAGCCATTATTAGGTATATTAATTATTAGACTGTCTAAGTATACACGCGGCAAGCCTGCCTGTCAAGAGCAGCAAAAAACGAGGCTCGCAGCCTCGTTTTTACCGCTAAGCAAACTGTTCTTGGTTACTTGGCCAGCTGAGTTTCGATAGCGCTCTTCACATCGGCATATGTGGCTGTCGGTGCCATCAGGTCGCTGCCGACGAACACAGACGGCGTCGCCTGGACTGCGAAACTCTGTCCGTCCTGAGCATTGGCCGCCACCTGGTCATTATATTTCTTGCCGGTCAGACACTGGTTGAAAGTGCCGCCATTGAGTCCCAGCTGGGCTGCATAGCCTTCCAGGACCGCCGTCGCGTCTTTCTGCTTGCTCCAAACTGCCTGAGTGGCATACAGCTTGCCGGCATATGGCAGGAATTTGCCTTGTTCATTGGCGCACTCGGCTGCCAAGGCGGCGGACTTAGACTGGGTGGAAGTCGGCAGAAAATAATTCTTAAAAACGAATTGCACCTTGTCCGCATAATCCTTGAGCATCTGGGAAATGATTGTCTTGAAGGCTTGCGCGTCGGAAGGATTGGCGAAATCAGAAAATTCGACAACCTTCACTTTGGCATCATCGGATCCGATTTTTATGTCCTTGTCACCGACTGACGGAGCGGATATGTATTTTCCGACCGGAAAACCCGCCTCGGCGCTTTTGATCGCATAGGCATCGCCCTGCTTGTCCAAAAACGGCTGCGCCTTGGAAAAAAGATCGGTTTTCTCGATCTCTTTCGAAAAGATGAAGGCTGGGATGGTCTTGAGTGAGAATTGCGCCACCAGTTTCCGGCCTTGGTCGGAATTCACGTCGACTTTCTGCGTCAGCATGGTCGGCAAAGCCTGCTTGAGACCGACCAGCACCTCATCAGGTTTGCAAGCCGCGCAGGTGTCGTCGCTGACGACCTGCACTGTCACAATAGGCTCCGTAAAAGCCACCCATGTTTTCCCGTTCAGGGAAAACACGTCCGTGCTATCCAGGGCTTTTTGTGAAAATCCGCCGCCGCGCACCAGCTGGATGACATCGACAAACAGACTGCCGACAAACAGCCCGGCGATCAGGATCACCGCAGAAACCAGATTTTTGATCTTATTGTCCTTGGCCTGTTCAGGAGTCAATGTTGCCTTTTCTTCCGATTTCACTTTTTCAACCGGAGCTTCTTTTATTTCTTTTTCTTTGCCCATATTGTTTATTGTTACTGGTTATACTGGCTTTGATTATTGCTGCGGCTGCGAATTATCAACTTGGGCTGCCTGGTCGGATTGGGCCTGGGCGTCCAAATTCTTCTTCATCTCTTCGACGTCATATGCGTTTTTCTGGGAAGCCAGCTTGTAGTCATTGAATCCGATCGTGATCCTTCTGACCGCTTCGGTCTTGAGCGTGATGCCCAGCAGGATGCCCAGCACCAAAAAAAGTGCCATTTCGAAAATCGCTTCGCGCTTTTTCTTTTTGTCCTCGCCGCCCATAAACGATACGAGTGCAGACCATTGCTGCTTCACGTATTTCATTGTTTCTTGCTGCATAGGCCAATTTTTTAAGGGTTTAATGTGCTTTCAGGCTACCACAATCGAAAAAAACCCACAACTTGCAGGTTTTTTGAAATATTGTGTAATTTTTATTATACTATTCCTTCCTTAATGCCTCCACCCGCATTGCGTCGACGAGCAAAGCGTCGCCTTCGCGAGTCGAGGCGGGTCGGGCTATTCCTT
>JBGQBV010000101.1:0-2387 GCA_041494985.1 Minisyncoccia bacterium | reverse complement strand
AGCAGTTCCTTCTGTGATTTGATCATTGAATCTTTTTCGCTGATCTGGCCCTGCAGGCGTATGATCTGGCTGTTGAAATCCTCTATCTGCTGTGAGCTCAGGTCGATCTGCGTCTGAACCTGCTGGATGTTGGAATTCGTTATTGAAAGCTGACTACTCAGGGATTCGCCTTGTTTTTCCTTGATTTCAATGATCGATCGGTAGACTTCCGCCTGCTTGTTCAACTCATCGATCTTTTTCTGCGTATCATCCGTAGTCGCGCTGCCACTGGAAAGATCGGAAATGCTGGCGGCCCTGACATGCTGCCATGCCAAAAACGCGGCGCAAAAAAACGCTGTTCCGGCGAGGATCTTTATCTTATATATTGATTTGTTTTTTCTTTTTATATTCATCCGATATTTTTTAACGGACTGTCTTAGAACAATTTCAAGGCTTGCGAAATGCGTCTGCTTGTTTCGTTTTTTCCCAGCACCCAGGCCACCTCGAACGGCGACGGGGATTTCTGTGCGCCGGTCAGCGCCACTCGGAGCGGCCAGAGCAGGTCGCCGCGCTTGTCGCCGGCGGCTTCCAGAAGTTTCGCTTCCAGATTTTCCTTAGTCCAATCTTTTTCGGCGATTTCCGCCAAAACTTTTTGGGAAGTTTCCAATGATTTTTGCACTTCTTCGTCGGTTATTTTTTTCCATCTGAGCATTTCTTTTTCGCAGACAGTGTTCTGGAAAAAGAATCTGTTTTCTTCACCTACGTCGGAAAATTTCGCCAGGCGTTCTTTCTCGACCGTCAGGACTTTTTTCAGATATTCCTCGTTTTTTTTGTCTACTGACGCTTGCGTGAAAAAATCTTTCTTCTCGAAAAATGGCAGCGCATTTTCATATAGTCCGTCCGCAGCCATCTTCTTGATGTATTGTCCGTTGATCCAATCCAATTTCTTCAGATCAAAAACCGCGCCGGCCTTGTGGACTTTGGCCAGCTCGAATTTTTCCACCAGTTCGTCCATGGAAAAAATTTCCTGCGTGCTCCCCTCCCCCGGATTCCAGCCGAGCAGCGCCACAAAATTGATGATCGCTTCTTTAAGATAACCTTTATTGATATAATCCTCCACGGCCACATCGCCTTGGCGCTTGGAAAGCTTGGATTTGTCGGGATTCAAAAGCAGCGGAATGTGCGCGAATTGCGGCGCCTGCCAGCCGAAGGCGCGATAGAGCAAGATGTGTTTCGGCGTGCTGGGCAGCCATTCTTCCCCGCGGATGACATGCGTCGTTTCCATCAGATGATCATCCACGACGCTCGCCAAGTGATATGTCGGAAAGCCGTCGGACTTGATCAGCACCTGGTCGTCGATCGTGTTCGAGTTGATGGAAACCTTGCCGCGGATCAGGTCGTCGAATCCGATGACTTCGTCGGACGGAACCTTGAGCCGGATGGTATATGGGCAATTGGTTTTCAGATTCTTGTTGATTTCCGCTTCGCTGACACTCAGCAGGCAATATTTGTCATACATCGGCGCCTGTTTGTCTTTTGTCTGCTGCTCGCGCAGTTTTTCCAGCCGCTCCGGTTCGCAAAAACAATAATAAGCCATTTTTTTCGCAACCAGCTCTTCAGCATATTTTTTATACAGATCCAGGCGCTCCGATTGCACATATGGCCCGTGATCGCCAACCTCGACGATTGCCGGATAATTTTTCAGTTCTTTTCCGTCTGCCACTGATCCTTTAAGATAGACTCCTTCGTCATATTTCAAACCGGCCCAAACCAAAGACTGGATCAATTTTTCAACCGAGCCTTCCACGTATCTTTTGCGGTCGGTATCCTCGATGCGCAGGAAAAAAGTCCCGCCGTTTTTTTTGGCGAAAAGATAATTATACAAAGCTGTCCGCAAACCGCCGATATGCAGATATCCGGTCGGTGACGGCGCGAATCTGACGCGAATTTTTTCCATAGATTTACTCTTCTTCTTTTTCCGTCTTCTCTTTTTTAATTATCCTCCAATGCAGCAAGAATATCGGCAGAGCGACGATCATCATCGTCAAGGAATTCACAGTATTATTCTGCCGCTCCTGGCTATAGCATTCTTCACCGGCGTTCTGCGCTTTCCATTGGTCATAATCGCGAAGCAGGTTGTCCAGCTGGATTTTCTGGTCAGGAGTCGCAACGGTCTGCAGCGCGCCTTTATCCAAGGCATAGACGGGCGGCTGCTGATTGCAACGGCTGAATCCGGCTTTTTCCGCTTTCGGAAAAAAGAAATATTTCAAACCGGTATTCAGAAGGTTTCCTGTCCCCACTGCGACAAAAATCAGGCTGACAAGCGCCGCCAGATACAGATAAATGGTCCTGATCAGTCTTGTTTTTGATGTCATATGTTTGTTTTTAAAATTTTTATCGGAAAAATT
>JBGQBV010000100.1:0-2436 GCA_041494985.1 Minisyncoccia bacterium | reverse complement strand
CTCGCCGTTGACCAGCATGCGTGTGAAACAGTTGTCGTTGTCCACGTTGACCAGATCGTTGGCAGTGAAGACCGGTTCGAATTGTTTGACCAAAAATTCCGCATCCTCCGGTCCGACCCGGAAGGCCGTCATCGAACCGACGTTGCCGAACACGGCTTTGGAAATCTCTTCTCTCAGCTGGCCGATGAACTGATGCGCGATGATGAGCGACAGTCGGTATTTCCTAGCTTCGGAAAGGATCTGCGCAATGGAATCGGTCGTGACGTTCTGGAATTCATCCAGATAGAGATAGAAATCGCGGCGCTGGTCTTCCGGCACGTCCACGCGCCCCAACGCATTCATCAGGATTTTGCCCACCACCACCATGCCCAGCAGATGCGCGTTGATTTCGCCGATCTTGCCTTTGGAAAGTTTTACCAGCAGGATCTTCCCATTGTCCATGATGTCGCGGAAATTGAGCGTGCTCTTCTGCTGCGCGATGATCGGGCGCATCATATCGTTGGAAACGAAAGTCGTCAGTTTGGAAGTGATGTACGGCACCATGTTGGCCAGCGCCGCTTCCCCGCCCGCCTTCTCCGCTTCCTTGATCCAAAAGTCAGACACCACCGGATTTTTGCATTTGGACAATTTCATTTTCCGGAAATCCTCATCCGCCAGCACCTTGGATATTTCCATCAGCGTCGATCCGGATTCCGGATCTTCCATGATCAGCAGCATGGCGTTCCGGACATATTGCTCGAACATCGGTCCGCCGGTCGCTTTCAGATCATAGAGCTGGTCGAAGATGCCGATCATCTCGTTGATCACGAAAGTTTTCTGCTCAGGGTGCGCCGGATCATATTCCAACATGTTCAGCCCGAACGGACGTTCCGTGTCCGACGGATCGAACACAATCACATCTTCGGCTCGTTCTTTCGGGATAGCCGTCAAAATATCCTCGATGGCGTCGCCATGCGGATCAATGAAACAGAACCCTTTGCCGTCCCGGGCATCCTGCTTGGCCATTTCCTGCAAAAAGGCGGATTTTCCGGTTCCGGTCTGACCGATCGTATAGAGATGCCTCCGGCGATCCGTGTCTGTGATCCGGATGTCCGTTTTCACTCCGCGATAATCATTGAAGCCGAGCACCAGACCGTCTGTCGGAATGTTGAGCGGCGGCGGCGCGGCGCCCGCTTTCAGCCATTTTATTTTCGGCGTTTCGGTGGTGGAAATCGGAAAATGAAAAATACTGGCGATTTCTTCCGTCGACAGGATCATCGAATTCTCCTCGTCGAAGTTCCGAAAGATGTAGTCAAAAGATATCTTTTTTTCCTTGATTCTTTTTTTGACGATGAAATGGTTGACCTCGTTGTTGTCGAACTGCGCAAAGGCATTCTCCATATGTCCCAGAACCTCGTCGGCCCGCTGCTGCGACATTGCGGAGACCAGCAGACGGATGTTGACCTTGAAGCCCGCCTTGCTGGATTTCGTTTCGATTTTTTTCACCATCTCCTGTTCCTCAGGCGTCAGCTGCACAACTTCCTTTTCGCTTTTCTTGTTGCGAAGGACTTCGATCACGCCTTTGCCGATTTCCATCCCGATCGAACCGGGATGCGCGTCTTTCAGTTGCTTGCCTTGCTGCATGTTGTGAGCGATCTTACGGCCGCGTTTCTTCCAAGTTTTTCCGGCCGGGCGCAGGATGATCTGGATCGCCGCGCCTTCCTTTTCCGTCGAGAGTTTGCTCAACGCATTAGAAATCTCGTTCAAAGGATCGACATCGATGTTTTCATATGTCAGCACCGGCAAGGAATGGCTGCGCTTGAGAGCCAGCGTCGCGGCCGCAGTGAAGCCGCCTGGGGAAAAAACGGTGTAATCTTGGACTTTTTCCACCGAAGCGTGCGGGAAATAGCTGTGCACCTGTTTCTCGATGCTGTCCCGGAATTTTTTCGGAATCGCCATATAGAAGAAGATCTCCTCGCTGCCGGACGGATTGGCGATTTCCAGCGCGATATACGGCTCGCTGTAGAGGAAGTGATTGAGGATGGATGTCTTCTCACGGATGCCGGAAAGCGTCGTGAGCAGCTGTTCCATGGCACCGATTTCTTCTTTCCATGCTTCTGCACCCCCTGTCGCTTCGCTCTTTTCCTTGAAAATCTTGGAGACACGCACGATTTCCAAGTCCATATTCATCGAACGGTTGATCTGGCCACGATAGTTGAAAAAACTGCGCACGACCAAATAGACTCCGCTCAAAAAAGCGATGACTGACAGGAACCATGTCAAGGGAATTAGTATTATATTTAGATCAGGGGTGTTCATTTATATTTATTTTATGTTGTGTTTTAGTCTCTTTGTTTTTATATTTTAAATTTCTAATTATTCTAATTGATCTAATTAACCTAAATAAATCCTAAAAACCAATGTCTATATTTTTGTATTGGGATTTGATTAGAAATT
>JBGQBV010000099.1:0-2437 GCA_041494985.1 Minisyncoccia bacterium | reverse complement strand
TTGACAGCTTTCCATCAATCACATCCTGAATGCTGGTCGCTCTTACTCCTTGTTTGATCATTGCAAGCTCAAACTCATGAGCTTGCCCCACACGACTGAACAACTGTTTCGGGCTCACGCTAAGCATAGCGCACACCTCCTATGTAAAAGAATTTCGCGAGTTAAAAACCCGCGACTGCCATATTCCTATGGTCAGTTGGTTAATATATACCCAAAATGATATTTTGTCAAATGCGGTGGGGAGTTTTTGGCTTAAACAAAGCAAAGTTTATAAAATATTCTTATCTCAGCTGTAATTTCCGAAGTTGGGAAATTTCATCGCGGATGAGGGCGGCCTTTTCGAACTCCAGGGCGCGGGAAGCGGTTTTCATTTCCTTTTCTTTCTGTTTGATATATCCCGCGATGTCTTCCAATGATTCCAGGCGCGCGAAATCCGGCGCCGGCAGCGGGTTGATTTCGTGATCGACGATCGATTTGATGTTTTTCTTGATGGTCGCCGGGGTGATGTGATGTTTTTGGTTGTAGGCCGCCTGCTTTTCGCGACGCCGGTTCGTCTCGTCGATGGCGCGCTTCATCGAACCGGTGATGTTGTCCGCATAGAGAACCACGCGGCCGCTGACATTCCGGGCCGCGCGCCCGATGGTCTGGATAAGCGACGTTTCACTCCTGAGAAAGCCTTCCTTGTCCGCGTCCAGAATCGCCACCAAAGAAACTTCCGGCAGATCCAACCCTTCCCGCAGAAGGTTCACACCGACCAGCACGTCGAACTGCCCGCGCCGGAGGCCTTCCAGGATGCGGATGCGGTCGAGCGTGTCCACGTCGGAATGCACATATTCGCATTTGATGCCGTGTTCCTTCAGAAATTCAGCCAGATCTTCCGCCATCTTTTTCGTCAGCGTCGTGATGAGCACCCGCTCTTTTTTCTCGATCACTTTTTCGATTTCGCCCAGCACGTCTTTCACCTGGCCCTTGGCGGACTTGATGATCAGCTGCGGATCCAGCAGGCCGGTCGGACGGATGACCTGCTCGACGATGTTGGTCGAATGGGTTTTTTCATAGGTGCTCGGCGTGGCCGAAGTGAAAATGAGTTGCCGGATATGCTTTTCAAACTCCTCGAATTTCAGCGGCCGATTGTCGAATGCGCTCGGCAGCCGGAAACCGTTGGCGATCAGCGCTTCCTTGCGCGCCCGGTCGCCGTTATACATCGCATTTAGCTGCGGAATCGTCACGTGCGATTCGTCCACCACCAGCAGAAAGTCTTCAGGAAAATAGTCCATCAATGTGTAGGGCGCTTCGCCGGCCTGGCGGCCCGTCAGATAGCGGGAATAATTCTCAATCCCGTTGCAATAGCCGATTTCCCGCATCATTTCCAGATCCTGCTTGGTGCGCCGCCCGATCCTTTCCGCTTCCAAGAGTTTCCCGTTGGCCCGGAAATATTCCACTCTTTCCTTGGCTTCCGCTTCGATTTCGGCCAGCGCCTCCTGCATCACCGGCTCCGGCACCACAAAATGCTTGGCTGGATAGATGAATGTCTTTTCCAGATCGCCCAGCTTTTCGCCGGTCAGGAAATCATATTCCTGGATGCGCGCGATTTTTTCTTTTTCGATGTCGATCCGCGTCACGATCTCCCGGCCCGGCGTGATCACTTCGATCGTGTCGCCGGTCGCCCGGAAACTGCCACGGGCAAGTACGTCGGAGCGATGGTATTGCATCTCGAGCATCCCTTGCATCAGTTTTTTCCGCGACAATTCCTTGCCGACTGCGACTTCGACCGTCCCTTCGCGGTAATAGTCCGGCGAACCCAAGCCGTAGATGCAGGACACCGAGGCCACGATGATCACGTCCGGCCGTGAGAGCAGCGCCGAGGTCGCCGCGTGGCGCAATCGGTCGATCTCCTCGTTGATCTGCACTTCTTTCTCGATATATGTGTCCGAAGACGCGATGTAAGCTTCCGGCTGGTAGTAGTCATAATAGGAAACGAAATATTCCACCGCGCTCTTGGGAAAAAAGGTCCGGAACTCCTGCACCAGCTGGGCCGCCAAAGTCTTATTCGGCGCGATGACCAAGGTCGGCTTCTGCACGCTCTCGATGACATTCGCGATGGTGAACGTCTTGCCCGAGCCGGTCACGCCCAAAAGCGTCTGGAACTTTTCCTTCTTTTCCAGACCATAGACCAGCGATTCGATCGCCTGCGGTTGATCCCCGGCGGGCTTGAATTTTGAACTGATTTCGAATTTCATCCAGCAGTAGGAATTCAAATGGCCTTTGGCCAAAAGAATTACAAACTATAAAAAATTAGAGTTTCCTTTCGCTTCCCATTTTTAACAGAAAAACCCAGCAAAATCATACTTTTTGAATTTTCACTGCTGGATTCATATCGATTTATACTACAATCTTATCCTAAAAATGTCTACCTTGATATCCTGCTTACATCTAT
>JBGQBV010000098.1:0-2482 GCA_041494985.1 Minisyncoccia bacterium | reverse complement strand
CGGGGTATAGTACACCGGTAGTACGCACGATTCGGGTTCGTGTGAACCGGGTTCAATTCCCGGTACCCCGACAGACTATTCGGTGCTGGGTGAAGGTTCGTATGATCCCGGTCCGATTCCGGGTATCCCGACAGGAAAATTAAAAAACAGCCCATGCAAATCAAAGTGGAATCAGTAAAAGAAAATCCGGTTTCCTTGCTCCGTCGAGCTGGGTATGTTTTTCAGCGTAAAGAGCAGGAGGAAATGAGTTTTGTCCGGCCGATGGCGCGCAGCGGCTATCCGCGGTTCCATATGTATGCGCATCTGGAAGGTGCGGCCTTGGTGATAAATTTTCACCTGGACCAAAAAAAGGAAACCTATGGCAACAGCGCCCGGCATCAGGGGGAATATGCGGACGAGGGAGCGCTGAAAACAGAAGCGCTGAGGATCCAACAGATGCTCAAATAGGGCTTGATTGTTTGCCGAGAGCAGACTATAATCGGTTAGTTATGGACAGACGCCCAGATGGTGGAATTGGTATACACGCCAGTCTTAGGAACTGGTTCCCGCAAGGGATTGGAGGTTCGAGTCCTCTTCTGGGCACAAAGAAAAAAGTACATGGAAAAAATCACTATTCAAAAAGAAGACGCCGGAAAGCGCATCGATAAATTCCTTGCCGAGGAGTTTTTTTTGTATTCCCGCGGAGAAATAATCCGGAAAATAAAAAAGGGCGAGGTCGGGGTGAATAGCAAGAATATAAAACCAAGTTACATGTTGGAAGAGGGGGACAGCGTGATGCTGGAAAATTTTTCGCAAAGCGGCAGTGAAAAAAAACTGGTCGCCAACGAGAAAATTCCGCTGGAGATATTGTTCAAAGACGAAAACATCATCGTGGTCAACAAGCAAGCCGGACTGCAGGTGCATCCGAGCGCGAATGAAAAAATGAACACCTTGTCTAACGCTCTGGTCGCACATTTTCCGGAAATCGCTGGTGTGCACGACGATTCGCAAGGCGCCCAGCTCCGTCCCGGCATCGTCCATCGCTTGGACAAAGACACTTCCGGCGTGATGGTGATCGCGCGCAATCAGATGGCTTTTGCGGAACTGAAAAAACTTTTTGCCAGCCATCAGGTGGAAAAAAATTATGTGGCTCTCTGTGAAGGGATTTTCGAAAAAAAAGAAGGGGTCATTGAAAAACCGCTGGCCCGATCCACCAGTTATCACAAACAAGTCATCGCTCGGCAGAACACCAAGACGATCGTCCGGGAAGCGGTGACCCGCTACAAAGTTTTAGAGGAGCGCAGCGGCTATTCCCTGGTCGGCGCTTTTCCAAAGACGGGCAGGATGCACCAGATCAGGATCCATCTGGCGTCAGTCGGACACCCGGTGGTCGGCGATGCGGTCTATGCGCTTAAGGGCAAGAACGCGGAGAAAAGCGCGCCGCGGCAACTGCTGCACGCCCAAGAATTGAAATTCAGCCTGTTCGGCCAACCATATGATTTTATCGCCCCGATTCCGGCGGATTTTGAGAAGTTTTTGGCGGATATTCGGGCTTAATGCCGCCCCGGCGGGCAGGGTTGACGAAAATCCCTTTTGCTAGTATGATGGAAAAGCTTTTTAATTTATCTAAGTAGCTTCCTATACCGATGAGATTGCAGCCCGACGGTCTGCTAATACAGGTTTGTGGGATCAAAAAATATGAACAATAAACTATTGGAATTCAACACGACTCAGAAGACAGCTAAAATGCCTGTTTTTCGCGCGGGCGACGTCGTCAAGGTTTTTCGGAAAATCATTGAAGGTGGCAAGGAGCGCATCCAGGTTTTTGAAGGCATGATCATCGCCGTCAACGGCAATCAGAGTTCTTCACCGATGATCACGGTGCGCAAAGTCTCCAATGGAGTCGGTGTGGAAATCGTCGTGCCGGTGCAGTCTCCAGCCATCGAAAAAATCGAGCTCGTGAAGAGAGCGAAGGTCCGCCAGGGCAAATTGTATTTCATCCGCGAAAAGAGCGCCAAGGCGATGAAAATGAAATATAAGGATCTGGCCGCGGTCGCGAAAGTCGATGCGGAAGAAGTCGTAGCGGCGCCGGAAGAAAAGGCGGCCGAAGAAGCCAAGGCGGAAGAAGCTGCCGAGGTCAAGGCTGAGTAATTCTGGTATAATTGAATCGCGAGCAGTGTGCTGCGGGCGGATGGCGGAACTGGTATAGCGCGTCCCGACTGGTGTCGGGATGGGAGCAATTCAATCAAAGAATATTGAAATATTTGGGCGGATGGCGGAATTTGGTATACGCGCAAGCTTGAGGTGCTTGTGGGAGCAATCCCTTGGAGGTTCAAGTCCTCTTTCGCCCACACGAATGACTGTTTCCGAAAGAGGAATTGAATGTGAAGGGGTCGGGAAACGGGAGTTTCCCGTGAGAGGAAAGTATTGAAAACCGTGGGTTTTCAAGGAGCGGTAGCGACGTGAAATGTCCTCTTTCGCCCACTAGTCAATTAAAAGTTTG
>JBGQBV010000097.1:0-2519 GCA_041494985.1 Minisyncoccia bacterium | reverse complement strand
TGGACGATCGCCTGATCGAGGAACTGAAAAACAAATTCAGCAAAAATGAGAACGTCGAAATCGTCCACGGCGACATTTTGGAAATAAATCTGCCGGAATTAATTTCAAGATACAAGATACAAGACACAAGATACAAAGTTGTGGCCAACCTGCCGTATTATATAACTTCGCCGATCATCCGTTTGTTTCTGGAAACGTCTGCGCCGCCGACCGAGATGATCTTCATGGTGCAAAAAGAAGTGGCCGAAAGGATTACAGCCCAACCGGGCGAAATGAGCATCCTGGCGGTTTCCGTGCAATATTATGCCAAAGCGGAATATCTTTTTTCCGTCCCGGCCGTGGCTTTCGAGCCTGTGCCAAAAGTGGACAGCGCCGTCATCCGCATCACGCGCAGCCAAGCGAATGCTGAGCCAAGCAAAGAAGAGGTGAAGGAATTTTTCCGCCTTGTCCGTGCCGGCTTTTCCGCCAAGCGGAAAACTTTGGTCAACAATCTGGCCAACGGTCTGCAGATCGAGAAAAAAGAAATTGAAGAAAAATTGGAAACGCTCGGTTTTTCCAAAAACACCCGCGCGCAGGAACTGTCTGTCGCCGATTGGAAAAAGTTGATGGAAAAAACAAAATAACTGGAAATTATGGACATCCTAGCAGGACTCAATGAACAGCAGAAAGAAGCGGTAATGACGGCGGACGGGCCGCTTTTGATCATTGCCGGCGCCGGTTCGGGCAAGACGAAAACTTTGACGCACCGCGTGGCCTATCTGATCAAGAACCACCATGTGCCGCCGCGGAACATCTTGGCGGTGACGTTCACCAACAAGGCGGCGCAGGAAATGAAGGAGCGCGTCATGCGGATTCTGTATCCGGAAGCGGACAAAAATTATCGGTACAGCCTGTATGGCAACGCGGATCTGCCAACATTGGGAACGTTCCATGCCATCTGCTCGAAAATTTTGCGCAGCGAAATCGAGCTGCTGGGCTACGCCAAAACCTTTCACATCGTCGACGACCAGGATCAGCAGGTCTTGATAAAAAGGATCCTGAAAGAACTGGAAATTGATCCGCAGCAGTTCGCTCCGCGGGCGATTCTGGCGGCGATCAGCAAGGCGAAAAACGAATTGATCACCAGCGAGCAGTTTTCCCGGCAGGCCCACGGGTATTATGAAGAGATCGTGGCTAAGACTTTCAAACGCTACCAAGCCGAGCTCAAGGAAAACAACGGTTTGGATTTCGATGACATCATCATGTTCACGGCGGATCTTTTCCAAAGGTTTCCGAGCGTTTTGGAAAAATATCAGAAACAATTCCGCTACATCCTGGTGGACGAATACCAGGACACCAACCGTGCGCAATATATCCTGATCAATCTGCTGGCCAGCAAGCATCGGAACCTTTGCGTGGTGGGTGACGACTGGCAGAGCATCTACAAATTCCGCGGGGCGGATATCAAAAACATTTTGAATTTCGAGAAAGACTACCCGGAAGCGAAAATCATCCACCTGGAGCAGAACTACCGTTCGACGCAGGTCATTTTGGACGCGGCCTATGGTGTGATCTCGAAAAACATCAACCGCAAGGACAAGAAACTGTGGACGGAAAAAGAAGCGGGCCATCTGGTGACCTCGTTCGAGGCCCAGGATGAACGCGACGAGGCGGAATTCATCGCGCACGAAGTCAAAGCTGGCCTGCCTCGCGTCGATGAGCGGACATCTCCGCGAGTCGAGACGGGCGGCGCATATTATAGCCGCTATGTGGTGCTCTACCGCACCAATGCGCAGTCGCGGACCATCGAGGAAACATTCCTCAAAAGATCGATCCCGTATCGCATCATCGGCGGCATCAAGTTCTATCAGCGCAAGGAAGTTAAGGATGTGGTGGCGTATCTCAGGCTGATTTCCAACCATACGGACATGATCTCGCTGGAACGCACCATCAACGAACCGAAACGCAACATCGGCAAGGTCACGCTGGGCAAATGGATCAGTTTTGCCCGCGGAGCCGGTCTGAATTTCATCGAAGCCGGAGCCAAACTCACCAAGGAATCCAAGATACCGGCTTTGAAACTGGATGAGATCGCGAAATTTTGTGAATTCATCAAGCGGATGAAGGAAATCCAGCCGCGCATAACACTGGCGGATTTCATTGAAAAAGTTTTCAAGGAGAGCGGCTACGAAAAGATGCTGCTCGCCGAAGGTCCGGAAGGGGAAATGCGTTGGGAAAATGTGAAGGAGCTCATTTCCGTGGCGCAGAAATATGACGAGATGAAAGACGAATACGCGGACATCCTCAGCGCTTTTCTAGAGGAAGTCGCGTTGGCTTCCGACGTGGACAACGTCGACCAGAACCAGGACGCGGTGCATCTGATGACGCTTCATAGTGCCAAGGGCTTGGAATTTCCGGTGGTGTTCATCGTGGGCTTGGAAGAAGGTATCTTGCCGCATTCACGCAGCCTGCTTTCCTACGGAGAAATGGAAGAGGAACGCCGCTTGATGTATGTCGGTTTGACGCGGGCCAAAGAAAAG
>JBGQBV010000096.1:0-2525 GCA_041494985.1 Minisyncoccia bacterium | reverse complement strand
CATGGTTAAGCTCCTTTCTATTTGTAATGAGAACTTCTACAAAATAAACCCAACTTTCTTCTTCACTTCGTCCATTTTCTTTTTCGCCAGCGGACGGACTTTCTCAGCGCCTTGTTTCAAAATTTCCAAAACTTCTTCGTTAGAAAGAGCATTAAATCTTTCTTGGAACAGAGTCAAAAATCCGCTGATGACTTCGGCCAGACCGTCTTTGAAATCGGCATAGCATATGTCCTTGTATTTCGTTTCGATTTCTTGCGGGGATTTCCCGGAAAATAAAGAATAAATGTTGATCAAATTCTTCAGCGCCGGCTTGTCATCTCTATAGACGATTTCACTGCCAGAATCTGTGACGGCTTTCTTGATTTTCTTTTTCACCGTTTCCGCGTCATCAAGGAGTGAAATATAATTATATTCCGAAGCGGCCGACTTGCTCATTTTCTTGGTCGGATCGTCCAACCCCATCACGCGCATTCCCTCTTTTTTGATGTGCGCTTCCGGCACGACGAAAGTCTCGCCGAATTTCTGATTGAATCTTTTCGCCAGATCCCGCGCCAATTCCACGTGCTGTTTCTGATCCTCACCGACCGGCACGACTTGCGTATCATAAAGGATGATATCCGCCGCCATCAAAACCGGGTAATCAAACAGCCCCATGGCAGCACCTTCTTTACTATTTTTTTGCATCTTATCCTTGAACTGCGTCATTTTTTCCAGCTCGGACATCTTGGCAAGCGTATTTAAAACCCACGCCAATTCCGCATGCTCAGTGATTTGCGACTGGATGAAAATAGAAGACTTCTGAGGATCGATGCCGGCAGCCAAGTATATTTTGGCAATCTCGATCGTTTTCTTTCTCAATGTTTCCGGATCCTGTGGCACGGTGATGGCGTGCATATCCACCACGCAGAAAACGGATTCATATTGCTCCTGCAGCTCCACCCAATTCTTGATGGCGCCCAGATAGTTCCCGATATGCAATGTGCCTGACGGCTGAACGCCCGAAAAGATCCGTTTCATATGTGTCTCAATATTCATTAATTTATAAGGTAATAATACCTAAAAAAGCCTTTAAATGCAAACAAGACACACTATTTCCACCTTTCTTTTTCCGCAAAAGAAAGGTGGAAGAAAGAAAACTCCCGCACGGAGAAATGCGTAGGGCAAACTGCTGGCTCATTCGCTGAAATTCCTGCTCCGCTTCGCTGCGTTTGAGGAATTTCTTCACGCTCATTTCGCCGCAGATTTGTATCGGCGCATTTCTAGTGCGGATTTGGAATACGAAATACGAAATGCAAAATGCAAGATTGAAAGCAAGACAAACAAAAAACCCCGTCCGCCAGCTGGCGGAGTCGGGGTTTCCATAGATTGTCTTAGACTTCGATGACGACCGGCAGGATCATCGGCCGACGTTCCGTTTTGGTAAACAGGTATGAGCCGACTGATTCGCGGATGTTGTTCTTCACATAGTCCCAGTTGATCGGAACGTCGCCGCTGGTCTTTTCCTTGACGACTTTTTCCACCACGCGCTTGGTCGCATTCACGAGATCGAAATTTTCCTTGACGAAAATGAATCCGCGCGAAGTGATCTGCGGCGTGCCGATGATCTTCTTAGTCTTGCTGTCGATGATCACCACGATGGTGAACATGCCGTCCTTGGCCAGCAGCTGGCGGTCGCGCAGCACGACTTCGCCGACATCGCCGACGCCGAGACCGTCCACCATGACGTAGCTCGTGTCGATCTTATGCGGCAGCACCTTGGCTTTGCCCTGATGGAACTCGATCTGGTTGCCGTTGTCCAGCACGAACATATTTTCCTTATGGATGCCGACTTTTTCCCCGAGCTTGGAAGCTTCCTTGAGGAAATAGTGGTTGGCATAGACCGGCAGGAAGAAGTCCGGACGGATCTGGCGCAGGATTTCCTGGATGTCATTGGCATTGCTGTGTCCGCTGGTGTGGACATCCAGAATGTCGCTATGGATGACGTTGTCGCATTTCCGATAGAGGTCGTCTTTCAATCTTTGGATCGTCCTCTCGTTGCCCGGGATGACGGACGAGGAGAAGATGATCGTGTCGTCTTTCTGGATCTTGACGAAGCGATGCTCGTCATTGACGATGCGTGAAAGCACCGCGTTTCCTTCGCCTTGCGCGCCGGTGCAGATGACGACAACCTTATTGCGCGGATGCTTATTGATCTCATTGACCGTGATCAAGGTTTTTTTGTGCGCCTTGATATAGCCGAGTTCCTTGGCGATTTCGATGTTCATTTTCATGCTGTAGCCGTCCAACGCCACTTTTTTGCCGATGCTCTCGCAAAATTCGATGATCTTCCCGATGCGTTTGATCTGGGAAGAAAAAGTTCCGATGATGACCAGACCTTTAGCCAAGCTGATCAGCTCATTGAGATTCTTGTGCATCTCGACTTCCGATTTTTGCACCGGACGAGTGTCGGTTGCGCCAAGACTTTCCAGCATCAATATTCGTGGTGATGGCAATTTGGAAAGATGATCGAACGTGATGGCCGCGTG
>JBGQBV010000095.1:0-2535 GCA_041494985.1 Minisyncoccia bacterium | reverse complement strand
GCGGAGAAATTTCTTAACGCTCATCACTTGCATTTTGCCGTAGTTTATACTCCGAAGGGGTGCACTTCATAGTGTGCGGGGGAATGCGGAATACGGATATTATGAAAAAAGTTACAGACGAACAATTCGATGTCGCGGTGATCGGCGCAGGACCGGCCGGTTTGATGGCGGCGATCCGGGCGGCGCAAAAAGGTGCCCGCGTGGCGCTGATCGACCGGAAAGAAGAGCCGGGGCGCAAGCTTTTGATGACCGGCAACGGCCGCTGCAACATGACACAGGACCAGGATGACGTGGCCAAGCTGGCGCAAAAATACGGCAAAAAAGGCAAATTTCTGATGTCGGCGCTCAGCGCTTTTCGGCCTGGGGCGGTCAGAGAGTTTTTCGCGGGAAATGGCGTTCCGACGAAAGTGGAAAGGAACGGACGGGTTTTCCCGGCGAGCGACCAGAGCAAGGATGTGCTGGATGCGCTGATCCGAGTGGCCAAAGAGAACGGCGTCACTTTTCTCTATGGCTCCAGCGTCAGCGGCTTCACTCTCGAAAATAAAACCATTTCCAAATTGGATCTGAAAAAAAGAGAAATCATCGCCAGGAATTACATCATCGCCACGGGCGGCAAATCCTATCCGACGACCGGTTCGCGGGGCGACGGCTACGGTTGGGCGGCCGAGATGGGACACACGGTTGTGAATCCGACGCCGGTCTTGGTGCCGCTGAAGATGAAAGAGGATTGGTTGGCAGAACTCCAGGGCGTGAGCGCCGGTTCGGTTGCCGTTTCTGTTTATCAGAATGACAAGAAGCAATTTGCGCAATCCGGCGATCTGATGTTCGCGCATTTCGGGCTGAGCGGTCCGCTGGCTTTGAACATGAGCGGAGCAATCGGGAAACTTTTGGCGCAAGGGGAAGTGAAATTGAGCATCGATTTGAAACCGTATCTCTCCCTTGAACAATTGGACGAAATTGTGCGTAATGATTTTGAGAAAAAAGGAAACATAAAACTGGCCAACTGCCTGAGCGATCTTTTTTCGCCCAAGCTGCTCGATTTTATTTTGCGTTATTCCGGGCTGGATTTGGAAAAACATGCCGCTCGGATCAGCAAAAAAGAACGGCAGCAATTGGTGAAATTCTGCAAAGGTTTGGAAATGCATGTCGAGAGCCTGTTCGGTTTTGAAAAAGCGATGGTGACCGGCGGCGGCGTGTCCACCAAAGAAATCGATTCGAAAACCATGCAGTCCAGAAAAATCGAGAACCTTTTCTTTGCCGGCGAGATCATCGACGTCGACGGACCGACCGGCGGCTACAACCTTCAAATTTGTTGGAGTACGGGACATTTGGCAGGGGAAAATGCTGCGAAATAATTTACAAAATTTTTTTATTGACAATATTGATATTTTTTGATATCGTATTTTATTAACGATAGAAGGATTAGTATAAAATAATAAGTATCTTAACAACAGAAGAAGCCTAATTTAGGCTAAAATTTGGCAATAACACTACTTTCAAAGGGGGAAACCATGAAGACGATCGTAATGCTTTTGGCGGTAGCAGCATTTATGTTTGCAACGGCAGTTGGAGCGAAGGATCTTTTTCAGTACGACGAAGTTCAGAGAAACGGGAACAAAATGACGTTTCTCAAGACAGTCCACACAAAAGTTGCGGAGTTCAATGCTCCTCCGGCTGCAGTGCCTACCGCAATAGCGGAAATTGCTATTAGAGAGGGCAAAGGTGAATGGTCAGAGTCAAAAGATTCAAAGACTGTTTACAAAAACTTTTCTATTCCGCTCGTCGGCACGACCACCATCGAAAAGACCGTGTATTCGTACGATGGTAAAAAATGGTTGCCGCCGGTGGCCAAGGAAGAGAGGAAAGCCGGCGATGACTGGATTATGACAATTCTCGTTATCATACTGCCTTGCAGCGCCGCGTTTTTGGCGGGCTTTAATCGCCGGCTGTGGCCTTCTGACAAGACGGGAAGGGAATTGCCCCGCCAGCATTGGATATATCTGATCATTAGTATCTCGGTCTTTGTTTTCACGATTTTCATGGCGGTCTTCAAAATAACTGTCGACTCGGAGGTGGTCGTGACTATAGGCGTATGCTGCGCTATGCTCATTGCCAGTGTAGCTGCATTGTCCGCCTTGGTGATGCTGCCTACGATCATACTTTGTTCCATGGTGGCGAAGTTCGCATCGGAACAAAACTACGAATTCATAATAAAGTATCTTTTGTTCGCGCTGATAGTATTTTCCTTCTCCTATTTCATCAACGAGATGATCGGCGAAGTCTGGGACTCCAGGCGAAAAAGAAAGCGGGAAAAATTCGAAGCTGATGACCGGATGGCAGAGTTTAGGGCTTGTCATAGGACGAATAAGGTGACCAGCTGCTCTTTCTGAACCCTAGTGTTCTTGCACATTGCCGTCAATACAAAAGGATTGGCGGCTTTTTTTATGACTGCGAATAAAATTCTGCTTACGTTGTAGTATTGTGTTACGTAGCTTGTTACGTAGCATTATTATCATATGATATATGACAATCTTT
>JBGQBV010000094.1:0-2561 GCA_041494985.1 Minisyncoccia bacterium | reverse complement strand
CTTCTTCAGGCCTTCGATGATCGAATCTTCGCCGGCGCCCGAGGGACCCGAAATGATAAAAATATTTGATTTGGCCATGGCTTAGCTTTAAGTTACGATATTTGTTATTATATATAGAGTAATACATATCCTATTATTATTCAATCTTCGGACTATGTCAGAAAAATATCAGTTTGAAAACATCTCAAAAAACAAGCCGGAAAATATTTTTTTGAAAAAAGAAGCTCTCCGCAAGGAAATCTACAAAAAAATCGAGGAGATACGGCTACGCGGCAATTCCATCGGTTTGGGCAAGACCGCCGAAGTTTTCGTCAGCGAACATGATCCGGATATCTGCTACAAGATAATTTTTGCGAATAGCGAACGCTTCCGCAATGATGTCCACAAAGAATCGGAAATTTTGAACAAAGCTTTCGTGCCAAACTCAGATGTGGATGTCCCTAAACCGTATTATTCGATAATAACGGAGGGTGAGCCCTCGCTTGAGGCTTTGGTGATGGAAAGAATGCATGCAACCAGCGTGAAGGATATCCTTGAAAAAAAATTGGGCTTGCCGGATAATTTTGACTTTTCCAGCTTTTACAAAGAGCTGTCGGATTTTTTTGAAAAACTACACGCTAAAAAAATCTTCCACAGGGACGCCCATTGGGGCAACATCATGATCAACGACAAGACTGGTCAGCCGTGCGTCATTGATTTCGGCACAGCCAAAGAGTCTCTTTTGTCGATGGAAAACCCGTATTTGCAGGAAACACAGACGAAAGACACTGTCATATTTACTGATGACATGCTCAGAATACAGGAGGTGATGCGAGAACTGAAATTGTATATCTACAACAAGTCCCAGCTGAATAAAGATTAAGACTTGACAATCTTGCCGGTTTGCCCTATACTGCAAATCCAAGATATCGCCAAGAAAGGAGTCCTATGACAACCAAACTGAGCGTTTCTTTGCTACAAACAGTGGAGAAGGTCATTGCAGAAATGCCTGAAAACGTTGCTTCATTGCAGCTACCCGGGCAACCGTTTCTCGTCAGCAAAAATTTGCTGGCAGATGCGGCAGGAAAATATCTTTTACAGGCGATAACGGTCGGAGAAAAAGAGTTTTACATCTATCAGTTGATGGAGTAAAAAAACCGAGCAATCCCAACGGGGCCGCTCGGTTTTTTATTTTGTTCAAAAAGACTTTATTTTTCTTCTTTGACGATCATCAGACCCATGCGGTGGTCCTTTGGTTCGATAGAAAGGATCTTCCAAGAATAAGTTTCGCCGGATTTGAGGATCTCATCCATTTTCTTGCCCGGATAGACTTCCTGGAATTCGCTGACATGCGCCAGACCATGGATGTCCTTATCTAAGTAGACGAAAGCGCCGAAAGGATTGATGCGGTCGATTTTGCCTTTCACGACGTCGCCGACTTTGTATTTATCAGCGATCTCGCTCCAAGGATCCTTCGCCAAGGCTTTCATGGAAAGGGAAATGCGGGTGTCATCGATGCCGATGATCTTCGCTTTCACCTTGTCGGCCGTCTTCACGATCGAACGCGGATCATCGATAAGCTGCCAGGCCAATTCGGAAATGTGCACCAAACCTTCGATCTTGTCGCTTTCCCGGTCTGAGCCGGCTTTGGCTGGCGGCAAGAATTTCACGAAAGCGCCGAAATCAACCACGCCACTGACTTCACCTTCAATGACATCGCCCACTTTGAGCTGCGCGATGACTTCTTTTTCTTTTTCACTGGAAGCTGCCCGTTCGCTGACGATCAATTTCTCGGTTTCGCGATCCACATCCAGGATCCGCACCAACATTTCCTTGCCGACCAGTTTTTTCAAAAGTTCCAGGATCTTGTTCTTGTCGCCGTCCTCAACCCGCGGATAATGCTCGCCGGAAAGCTGGGAAACCGGAATGAACCCGGTGATGCCGTTGACTTCCACCATCAGACCGCCCTTGTTCGCGTCCAGAACCTTGGTCGTGACTGCCTGCATGGCGTCCCGCTTGAGTTCCAGATCGTCCCAAGCCCGTTCATAGGAAGCTTCGCGGATAGACAGCTCGATATAACCGTCCTCATTTTCGAGGTCAACCAGCGTGGCGCTGGCTTTGTCGCCCTTTTTTACCTTGCCTAAAGCAAAACCATCCTTGATTTCTTTTCCCAAGACGATGCCGGTTCCCAGCGCTCCCAGATCCAGCAAGAGGGAATTGGACGTGATATCGATGATTATGCCTTCCAAAACATCCCCGACCTGAGGCACTTTCAGGGGATTTTTTTCCAGCAAAGCTTCCATCGGAGAAATGACAATTTCTGCTTCTTTGGTTTCTTCAACCGCTACCACCGCTTTTTTGGCTTTCTTAGGCGCTGAAGTCTCAAAGTTTTCCTTTATTTTGTCGACTTCTTCGGCTAATTTGTCCAGTATGTTTTTCTTTGTGGCCATATTCTTTATTTGCTGCAAGTGTGCTGCTTGCGACAGCGGCGACGTTGTTGAACGATGCTCGCCCGAAAATCCGGTTGCCCGGCGACAATCGTCTGCTAAGTGAGTTCGCGCGCGAGATTGGCCGTCATCTGG
>JBGQBV010000093.1:0-2700 GCA_041494985.1 Minisyncoccia bacterium | reverse complement strand
TCTTTTTCTTTTTTATTGATGACCTTGCTGCGCCTTTCCGGTCCCAGGATGACTTTTTCGATCGATTCTTTCAGTTCGTCTCCGCTGATCACTTTCTTGCCGCGCCTTACTGACAGGATGGCCGCCTCGTTGACCAGATTGGCCAGGTCGGCTCCGGAAAATCCGGATGTCCTCTCAGCCAGTGTGCGGACATTGGCGATCTTCTCAATCGGCTTGTTCTTCATGTGGATCTTCAGAATCTCCTCCCGCTCGTTGATGTCCGGCAAGTCCATCACCACGCGACGGTCAAACCGACCGGGTCTCAGCAGTGCCGGATCCAAAACGTCCGGACGATTCGTGGCAGCGATGACGATCACGCTCACATTGCTCTCAAAACCGTCCATCTCGACGAGGATCTGGTTTAAAGTCTGCTCGCGCTCATCATGCCCGCCGCCGAGTCCGGCGCCACGATGCCGTCCCACGGCGTCGATCTCATCGATGAACACGATGGCCGGCGCGCTTTTCTTGGCCTGCTTGAAAAGATCCCGCACACGACTGGCTCCGACGCCGACAAACATCTCCACGAATTCTGAGCCGCTGATATTAAAGAACGGCACGCCGGCTTCGCCCGCCACCGCTTTGGCGATCAGCGTTTTTCCGGTTCCCGGAGAACCCAGCAGCAGCACGCCTTTCGGGATCTTCGCACCGATAGAGATGAACTTTTTGGGATGCTTCAAAAATTCGACGATTTCGCCCAATTCTTCTTTGGCCTCCTTGGCGCCGGCGACGTCCGCGAAAGTGGTCCGCTTGTTTTTGTCCTTTGGGTCGGTCATCCTGGCTTTGCTCAAGCCGAAAGACAGCGCTTGCGAATTCCCGCGCTGGGCCTGGCGGAGCATAAACCAGATGAAGGCGCCGATAATCAGGAAGGGAAGCAGGACCGGGATCAATATGTTCTTGGCAAAGGCGCTGAAGCCGGATTCTTGGACGATGTCTATCTTGACGTCCTGCAGTTTCGTTTTGTCCACGCCGTAGTTGCTGAGCGAGTCCGTCAGCGCGCTCTGCGGCTCTTTGACGGAAACTTCCTTGGTCCCGTCGCCCAAAGTCACAGCCAGATCATTGCCGCTGATGGAAATATCCTTGACCTTTCCATTGTTGATCTGGTTCACCAGGTCGCTGAGCGACACGCTGGTAGGCTTCTGCGCCGGCCCGCTATACAGGATCATCAAGGTCGAAACCAGCAGGAAAAACAGGATCACAAAACCGATATTTTTGAGTAATTTATCCATGAAGCTTAATATTAATTTTAAATTTTACATTTTTAACTTATATCCACCTTATCACCTTTTTTTAATACATTCAAGCCTCCAATAAGCGCTTTTTGGTTTTTGCTCTTGGTTGATCTGACGACTTTGATGATTTCCTCGATTTGCTGGTTTTCAACATCAAAAGTCCCGCCTTTCAATTTTTGGAAAATATTCCTGAAGACTTGACGCTGGATGGCGATAGGAAACTCCCCAAAAGCTCGCGCGCTGAAATGAGCGCACTTATTTTTACAAATGCCCTTGGCAAATCTTTCCGCGCTTTCGCCGATAAAAGCGTAGTCGTCAGCCACGGACTGCGCAAATGAACTCAGGGTTTTCTTGACTGACGGATTGAAATTCTTTTCCAGATAAGGAAGGAGGTTGTGGCGCACCTTGTTACGCGTAAATTCAATATCGGCGTTTGTCTTATCTATCCTGTATTTCAGTTTTTTTTGCTTCAGGTGCGCCGAAATGTCTGCCCGGCTGGTCTGGAGCAACGGCCGGATGATCTGGCCCGTTTTGGCTTTCATGGCGCTTAGTCCCTGGAGTCCTGCGCCACGGATGATGCGCATCAGCACCGTTTCCGCCTGGTCGTCCCGATTATGCGCGACCGCAATCAGGCCAAAGCCTTTTTGCTGGCGGATTTTTTCAAAATATTCATAGCGGATCTGCCGCAGGCGGTTTTCAAGATTTCCCTTGTATAAGCCTTTTTTTGGTGTCAGAACGCTCATTTCCATCCCATACTTTTTACCCAAACCCTGCACAAAAAGCTCCTCTTGGTCGCTGTCCTTGTCGCGCAGACCATAATTCACATGCGCGATATGCAGCTGAAAGCCATATTTCGGCGCCAACTCGGCCAAAACAGCCAGCAGACAGACACTGTCCGGTCCGCCCGACACGCCCACCACAATCTTCGCGTCTTTTGCCCAAAGATCATTTTGTGATGCGAAATTCTGAATTGTCTTGATAAATTTAGCCATTGTATTTTTTGATGATTTGCGCTGTTTCTTCAACCGCTTTTTCCAGCTGTCCTTCTTCATTGACCACGACATGGTCATACATATCCGTGTGTTTGAGCCATTCTTTCGTATATTCCATCCGCTCTCGGACATATGCGTCCGTGCCGTTGTCGCGTTGGCGGATCCGATTTTCCAAAATTTCCAAACTCGGCGCATTCACCAATATGGATACGATGTCAGGATATTTCTCTTTCGCCGTCATCACTCCCTTATAGTCCAGCTTCCAGATGCCGATTTTGTCTGAACGGCCGATCCGCTCCAACTCTTCACTGGCGACACCATAATAATTGTCATTATATTGCTGGGCGTGCTCTATGAATTTGCCCTCGTCAATTCCTTGCTGGAAGGTTCCCTGGGAAACAAAATGATACGGATTGCCCTGGGATTCTCCTGGTCGCATC
>JBGQBV010000092.1:0-2726 GCA_041494985.1 Minisyncoccia bacterium | reverse complement strand
GGAAAAATCTTTTTGGAAAGGCGCGCGGAAACTGAAAGCCGGCGCGCAATTGAGCGATTATTCAAAAACGGTCCAGAAGGTCGTCGAGAGCGCCGGATTTTTCGTGGTGAAAAACCTGGTCGGCCATGGTATCGGCAAGCATCTCCATGAGGAGCCGCAGGTCCCGAACTATTTCGAACCGGGCTTCCGCCCGCTCACGCTGGAAGCCGGCATGACGGTGGCGCTCGAACCGATGGTCAATGCGGGCGATTTCCGGACGGTATTAGGGAAAGACGGCTGGGTGTTTTCGACCGCTGACGGAAAACTTTCCGCGCACTATGAAAACACGATTGTGATCACGGAAAAAGGAATCGAAGTTCTTACACAATGATTTTTTCGCCGCTTTCTTTTCCCGAAAGAAAGCGGCAGAAAGAAAAAGGCCGCACGGATGAAGTTCTGAAGCAAATTCTTACCGCTTGCTCGCTAAAATTTCTAGCCGAGGTAGGGAGAAATTTCTTAACGCTCGCGCGCTTGAATTTGCTTACGAACTTCATAGTGCGGATAGGGATGCGGGATGCAAAAATTTTTTGAGATAAAAAAACTCCCCACATCCTAAGTTTCTAGGAAGGGGGAGATGGGAGGAAAGGATCACTTTCCGAGATAAACCTTTGGATCGTTGTTGGTGAGAATCACGAGGTGTTCATCACGACCCATCACAAGGAACACATCGTCGGGCGAATTGGAAGCCACGATGTCGGTAAAAACCAGTGTGATTTTCGACTTATACGTAGTTTTCAGCTTCTCTTTCGAGATCAAAGACAGATTTTCCGATATGCCGCTGCAGACGGGAGTCGATATCCCTCTGCAATATTCCGGTGTGCGATTGAAAGAAACAACGGTCCGTGTTCCCTTGCTGGAGTTCGAGAGACAGTTAACTGTGGTGATTGCAGAAGCAATGGCTGCTGCGATTATAATAATAATCGTGGCAATGCGTCTCATAGCTATTTCCTCCTTGGTAAAGAACTATTTTTAATTTCATTCACTAACATATAATAATAGCATATAACTATGGAAAAGTCAATGGGTAGCTTGAATATGGCTGAGGAAAGCACTTATTTGGGCATAGATTTTGGGCGGTCCAAAATCGGGCTGGCGATCGCCGACGAGGAGACGCGGATGGCATTTGCTTTTGATACGCTGAAAAACGACAATAAATTTCTCGAAAATTTGCGGAAAATCATGGTTTCTAAGCAGGTAAAGACGATTATAATCGGAATGGTCAGGCACGAAAACGATCCTGAGAGCGCGGCGGAAAAGGAGAAATTCGGCCAGATGCTGGAAAAGGAGCTGGGAGTGCCGGTAGCCTATCAGGATGAGATGTTCACGACCAAGATGGCGCAGGAGAACATCAAGGCGCGTGGCGGCCGGAATATCGCGGCAGCCGACGACCAGGAAGCGGCCCGGATCATCCTCCAAAGCTGGCTGGATAAATAGGCGTATGATATAATAAAACCAAGCTGAAGGGGAAAATTAATAAGTAAAAATATCAAAAAAATGACGGAAAACCAACCTTATTTGTCAGTCGTGATCCCGGCCTACAAGGAAGGGGAACGCATAGGGCAAAATCTTTTGGAAATCGAAAAATTCTTTTCAAACAAGAACTACAGCTACGAGATTCTCGTGGTTGCTGACGGTTCGCCGGACAACACGGCGGAGGTCGTGAGGAATTATTCCAGTCAGATGAAAAACATCCGTCTGATCAATAACGATGCCAACCATGGCAAGGGTTATGTCGTGCGGCAAGGTCTGATGGAAACGAAAGGGAAATACGTCGTGTTTTCGGATGCGGACGGTTCGACATCCATAAATCACGTGGAAAAATTCCTGCCAGAACTGGAAAAGGGAGTCGATGTCGCGGTGGGTTCACGGAAGATAAAAGGATCGTTCGTGCAGATCCATCAGCCGAAATATCGCGAGTTCATGGGCGAAGGCGGCAATTGGCTGATCCGGATCGTCTTGGGACTCTGGAGTTTTCCTGACACGCAATGCGGTTTCAAGATGCTGACCGGGCAGGCCGCGCATGCGGTCGCCAGCCGCATGGTTGTTGATCGTTTCGGTTTTGATTTCGAATTGATCATTCTGGCGGAGAAACTCGGATTTGTGGTCAAGCAGATGCCGGTCAGATGGATGAATGAGGAAGGATCGACCGTGAGCCTCACGGGACCGAACGGATTCATCCAGGTACTGATCGACCTGTTCAAGACGAAATGGAGACTGATGACTGGTGTGTATAAGATTGAGAAAGTCAAAAAATAGCCGTCGCAGGAGTCAACAAACAAGAAATGCAAACAAACACTAACAATACAACTGAAGAATCGCCGGAAAAGAAAGAACCGGCAGCGGTGTCCGAGCTCAGGCAGGATCTCGTTTCGGGTGACTGGGTGGTCATCGCCACGGGGCGCGCGAAGCGCCCGGATGATTTTGCGCACTTCCAACGCATCCAGGACGATAAGGGGGTTTCCGGCTGCCTTTTCGAAGACCCGGTAGCCTCAGGTCAGGAAAAAGACGTGCTCCTATATCATCGCGCCGACGGGGAATGGACGCTTAGGGTTTTTCCGAACAAGTTTCCGGCGTTTTTTCCAGGAAAGATGACAGACAGTCTTTCGGAAGGTCCATATAAGGCGATGCCCGGCGTCGGCTATCATGAGATCATCGTCACGCGGGACCACTACCGGCAGATGGCGCTG
>JBGQBV010000091.1:0-2759 GCA_041494985.1 Minisyncoccia bacterium | reverse complement strand
CACATGCTGTTCAAGGGGACAAAAAAACGCCCGACGACGCAGATCATCGCGGAAGAGTTGGATGCGATCGGCGGCGAGTTCAACGCGTTCACTGCCAAGGACAAGACCGCTTATTATGCCAAAGCTGATTTCAAGCATGTCAGCAAAGTCTTGGATGTGCTGGCAGATATGTTCCTTGATTCAAAGCTTGAACAGATTGAGATCGACAAGGAAAGCGGCACGATCCTGCAGGAACTGAGCATGTATGAAGACGAGCCGCGCCAGACCGTCGGCGATGAATTTGAAAAACTGCTCTACGGCGAGGCTGCACTCGGTCGGGAGATTATCGGTTCCAAAAAAACCATCACCGGTTTCAAGCGCAAGAATTTCCTCGCTTATATGAAAAAATATTACAACGCGCGCGGCACGGTCATCTGCGTGGCGGGCAAATTCGATGAGAAAAAAGTGCTGACGCAGCTCCGGTCCTATTTCGACAAGTTCGTCCGCGGTACGGAAAACAAATTCAAAAAAGTAACCGAGAAGCAGCAGAAACCGCAGCTCCGGATCAAGTTCAAAAAAACCGACCAGACGCATCTTATTGTCGGCAGCCGCGCCTATCACCAGAATCACAAGGATCGTTACGCCTTGTCGCTTTTGGCCGTCATTTTGGGCGGGAATATGAGCAGTCGGCTCTTTATCGAGATCCGCGAAAGACGCGGCCTGGCCTATAGCGTGCGCACCGGCGTCGACACCTATCAGGATTGCGGATACATCGCTACGCAGGCGGGCGTCGAGCACGGAAAAATAGGCCGCACGCTTGAAACTATCCTGAAGGAATACAAGAAGATCGCCACGGAAAAAGTGAGCGACAAGGAATTGCAAAAGGCCAAGGACTATGTGAAAGGCAAAGGCGTGATGGGCATGGAGGCGTCGGACGAAGTCGCCATGTTTTTCATCGATCAGGAATTCCATGGGGAAAAGATTTTGACACTGAGCGAAGTGTTTGCGAAAATAGACGCGGTCACGCCGGAGGATATCTTGCGCGTGGCCAAGGATGTTTTCCAAAGCAAAAAACTTAACTGTGCGATCATCGGGCCGCATCGCAATGCCGGCCAGATAGAAAAAATATTGAACGCATAAACCATGTCCAACAAACTGAACAAAAATATCCTGGCGACGGTCGTCTATTATAGCGGGCTGAATTATCCGTTGACGGCTTTCGAGGTGTGGAAATATCTGATCCGGACCGACTATTATGCCGATGCCCAGGAGGCTGCACAGCCCACTTTGGCTGAAATCACCAAACAGCTCTCCGACGGCGACTTGGCGAAATATGTCGAACATCTGAACGGTTTCTATTTTCTCAAGGGCCAGCATCACCTGGTGAAAAGGCGCATCGCGGCGGGCAAGACTTCCGCGGGGAAAATGAACCGGCTCTTGCGGATCGCCCGCTGGCTGAGATTCGTGCCGTTCGTAAAAATGATCGGGGTGACCGGCGCGCTGGCGATGAAAAACGCCAAGGTCAAAAGCGATCTGGATCTGCTGATCGTTTTCAAATATGGAAAAATTTGGACCGGCCGGACGCTGATCACGCTTTTTCTGCACATCTTCAAGCAGCGGCGGCACGGGACGAAAGTGGCCGACCGGGTGTGTCTCAATTTTTTCGTGACCGACCAGTCGTTGGAAGTCATCACCAAAGACCTGTTTTCCGCCAGCGAATACATGTTCCTTTTCCCGGTCTACGGCTACGAGGTCTATAACCGGTTCCAGATAAAAAACCAATGGATCCGCAACATGAAGCCGAACTATGCCCTGGGTGAAATCCCGCCGCTGAAGATCCTGGCGGATTCCCGTGTGTCCAAGAGCGTGCGCGTTCTGGGAGAAATGATCTTTTCCGCCGCCTGGATCGAACAATGGCTCAAGAAAATCGAGAAAAAACGGATCATGGCCAATCCGAAAACGCATCAGGAGGGCAGTTTGATCTATGCCAACGACGACGCCCTGGTTTTCTTGCCCAATCCCCATGGCCCGCTGGAATTTGAGAAATTTAAAGAAACGATCGTGCGGCTGGGAGTATAATTGCTTTAAATAAGCCGTAAATATCTAATCGCGGTTGACGCTCGAAAGCATTTTTGGTATTGTTATATTTGTAAATGCGAGATTAATCATTCAATCCTAAAAGGATGAAACTAATAACCGTTTCCCAAATCGTCGTTTCCATCCTGCTCATCGTTTCCATCCTGCTGCAGAACAGGGGCAGCGGTCTTAGCAGCGCTTTCGGAGGTGACTTCGGAGGATATTACACCAAACGAGGCATGGAAAAATTTCTTTTTTACGTATCCATTTTTCTTGGAGTTATTTTCGTGGGACTGGCAATCCTGACCGTCGCGCTGTCCAACAGATAGCGCCCAGGAGAAGCGTATAAGTCTTAATCCGGCACATATCATTATAGGCACTTATTCCAACGATAAAATAAAATATCTGCTGCCGAGAAATTGGCGAGTGATCGGCAAGATGCTGACTTTCAAGGAAAAGCTTGTCGTCACGTTGCTGCTTTTGATAATGGCAGTTTCTTTTGTTGTGTGGATCAATTTTTTCTATATGAACATGACAAGGCCGGTCCCGAAAGTCGGCGGAGAATACACGGAAGGGATTGTCGGGCAGCCCTTATATCTGAACCCTCTTCTTTCGCAGACCAGCGAGGCGGATTCCGACCTGGTGCAGCTGCTGTATAGCGGGCTTTTCAAATATGACAAGGACGGGAAAGTCGTGCCGGATCT
>JBGQBV010000090.1:0-2881 GCA_041494985.1 Minisyncoccia bacterium | reverse complement strand
CAAGACTTCCGCGCTTTTTGGAGCAGCCGCCACATGTTCAATGGCACCGTGACTATGAAAAATTCCTTTAACGATGTCTGTCGCCAATCCGCTGCCAACCACTGATCCGACAATCACTCCGGCTGTCAATTGTTTGATGTCCTGATTTTTCATTTGGTCAATCGTGTTTTCGGCATCTTTAATCGCCACACCTTTGATCTTGTAAGAAAGGAGGCTATATTTCTCTTCTTCATTCATGCCCGCTATCAGATTCAAAAATTCCTGCTGCTCTTTCTCGATGTTTTTCTTGTCCTTTTTCTGCCCTCTGGCTTCCAAACCCAAGGAAGTGCCGACGCCGGTTGTCACGCCGCTAAAAAGCCGGCGGGCTGTTGCCACGCCTGCAAACACTCCCACGGCCGCACCGCCGGCAGCACCAGCCGCCGCACCAAGAGCAAACATGCCCACACTGACTCCCAGCTTCGCTTTCAGCGGCAGTCCACGGTACCATTTGGCAACTTCCACCATTTTTCCACCGACAATACCTTTCAAGCTGCTTTCCTGCTGCTCGGCTTTGACATTGTCATGTTCATCCGCCAGGGTTATTTTCTGTTCGGTCCGGAATTCGATGAAAAGACTTGCCAATTCTTCATCAGATGCGCCCCGCTCTTTGGAATCTGAGACAAGCAATTTCTGCAAATCCATCAGCTTATTGTCATATTGCGCCCTAAAAAAGGCGACGTCCGGATCCTGATAAAAACCTTTTTCTTTCTTGTCCTTATTGATGTTTCCAAAAAATTTTCTGACCCGGCTGAGCGCCGTATTTTTTTCATAATCCACCTTTAGATATTCTTTGCGCGCATTTTCCACTTCCGCTATAAGTTCTTTTACTTTTTCATTTTCAATTGTTTTTGATTCAACTACTGCTTTCGGCTTATTGGCAAATCCGCTTTCGACTGCATCCGGCTTAGGGACAGTGGTGCTGGCAGTTTCCTTTTTGCGTTTTTTGCCTTTGTCTTCAAACTTGGCCGCTTCCTCCGGCGGCAAAATATCGACAAGCTGGCTGCGAACAAATTTCTTGATGCCGCTGATTTCTTTCGAATCAAGCGTCGTGCAAGGATTTTCCTTTCTGAGTCTCAGGAAATCTTCTTTGGCTTTGCCGATCAACGCCGCATCAGCAAAAATTTTCCGCCTTAAATCTTTTTCAGTTTCGGGGTCTATTTTGTCCAATTTAGCCAGCTCGGCATCTATCTTATTGCTCACAAACACATCAAATATCAACACGTTCAAATCGGCCTTGACAATCTTGTCCTGAACGATTCTTTGATCTTCTTCACCCAATAAAACCTCTTCTCCCCGCTGCTTGGCTGCGATTATTTTTTCCAGAATATTTCCTTCTCCATTGTCAAAAATATCCTTGCCGATGACAGAAGCCATGTGCAATATGTCTGAATCGCGATTAACAATCCGGGCTTTCGGATCAGCCACAGTAACGGCGCCTTCCAATTTTTCCGCTATGATCCGCTGTTTGATGAACTCCGCCATTTTCTTTCTCAGCAACATACCGGCATCTTTTTCCAATTTTTCCGCCATTTTTTGATCCGTAGGATTTTCACGGACATCTATTGTCGGTTCTGCCTCCAATATTGCTGTTGGCGCAGGTTCAACAACCGCCAGTTTAGGCTTAGCCTCCATAAGACTATCGAGTTTCGCACCAAAGCTAGCGACAGCTGCGCTTTTTGCTTTTTCTATTATCTTGTTTATGTCTTCTTTGCTCATGCTTACATTTTGCTTAAAACAATTTCAATAAACTTTTTCTCGTTGATTTTTTCCTTAATATTTTTCTGGTCAATTATCATTTTCAACATTTCTCTTAATGTTTCCCCTATGGCCACGTTCAGAATGTCGTCTCTAGTATCTTTTTTATATTCGCCCCAGGATTTATCCGCTTCAAGATTTTCTAGGACTTTTTTCTTGAAGTTTCGTATTTCTCCCATAACCTCTTCGATAATTTCCTTATCTAATATTTCTTCCGGCTCTTTCTCCTCCACATTGACCGATTCTGCGGCCGCTTTTTTAACAACAGCTTTTTTTAACGGTTTGTACCCTTTTTCCAAAAATTCATCCACATCGGAAAGAGGAAACCAACCAAAACTGTTTTCCTTCCATCCTTCTTTTTTGAACGATAACATTACTTTACCGGTTTTTTCATCATATCTCGTAACTCTTATCCAGTCTTTTTTTCGATCACCATTCTGATAAAATTTCACACCTAAAATATCAGGGTATTTTTTCTCAAATTCTTCCAATGATACGGATGGTTTTTTTTCATTTTTCTTGCCAGCCTCAACAACTACGGATGCTGGTTCTACTGGTTCTACTGGTTCTACTGGTTCTACTGGTTCTACTGGTTCATCACTTTTCTTATAGCCCAATATTTCCCTATACATTATTTCTCTGACCTTTTCCCTAAGCACCGCTATTTCTATGCTGTCTATCTTTTCTTTTTCATCAAAAACATCCTGGATCTTTCCATCAACATATTCCGGAAAAGAATAACGCTTACCATCATCTGCAACAACCACAAGTTTTCTCAAAAATTTTAAGTAAGTTATCAGATCATCTTCTGTCTTTATTTGCGCCTTAAATTCAATGAAATTTTTTGAAAATTCATCTTCAGTTTCTTCTTCTGCAACTATCTCTTCTTCCGGTATCCTTAGATGAATTTCTTCCGGTTTTTGTTTTGATTGCTTTATAATTTTTTTAACATCAGCTACAAGACTTTGGACGCTCCCATTAAAATCTTTCTGAGCCGTCCCACCTTTAATCTCTGTGCTTTCCGCGCAAACATCCTTAAGTATAGCAGCCAGGGTTATTTTTTTTAGATCAGTGCCACTTTCTGTCT
>JBGQBV010000089.1:0-3002 GCA_041494985.1 Minisyncoccia bacterium | reverse complement strand
TAGACGAACGGCTTGAAGGAAGAACCGGGTTGGCGCGGACTGATGGTGACATTGACCTGCCCGTCGATCGACGGGTCGTAATAATTTTTGCTGCCGACCATGGCCAGGATATTTCCGCTTTTCGGATCCACCGCCACCAAGGCGGCGTTGGTCGCGCCGCGGGCGATGTTGCGCGCCGCGCCGCGGGAAACGGTGTCTTCCGCCAGCTTCTGCATGTCAAAGTTCAGCGTGGTATATATTTTCAGTCCGCCTGTCTGGACGAAATCTTTGCCATATTTCTGCTCCAACTGGTTGAGGACGAAGAACACGAAGTGCGGCGCCGCGATCGGCGCGACCAATGGCCGGATTTTGGACAAGGTGTTTACTGCCAAGGCGCTGCGCACATCCGTTGGCGGAGCAAGTTTCAATTCGCCGATCCGTTCCAGGATTTTTTTCTGGCGCTGGGCGATCGCATCCCGATTCGAACCGTAGGGCGAATAGAAGGACGGCGCTTTCGGCAGGGCAGCCAACAAAGCCGCTTCGTCCAAGGTGAGATTTTTGGCCGGCTTGTTGAAAAAAGTTTCCGCGGCCGCCTCCACCCCGTAGGCATTGGCGCCGTAGGGCACTTCGTTGAGATATTGGTCCAGGATCTCGTCTTTCGTGTAGTGCCGCTCGATTTTCAGCGCGAAAACCGCTTCCAGGATCTTGCGCGCGAAAGTGCGGTCGCGCGTGAGAAAGGCGCTCCGCGCCAATTGCTGCGTGATGGTCGATCCGCCTTGCCGGATCCCGTTGTTCGCAAGGTTTACCTTGATAGCCCGGATGATCGCCAACGGATCGATGCCGATGTGGTGATAGAAATTGGCGTCCTCCGTCGCGACCGTGGCAATCCGCATCGTATCCGGAATTTCTTCATGGGAAATGATCTTGCGGTTCTCCTCGCCGTGGATTTCATAGAGCACATGCTTTCCGCTGGCGTCATAGATGACGGATGTCTGCGCGATCTTGCGGTTGACCAGCTGGCTGGCCGCCGGCGTCGCACTCCAATAAAGCCAAGCAAACACCCCTATTGCGACAACCAGCAATATTCCGACCGCATCCAAGATTCCCAGCGAAATCTGTTTAGCGTAAAAAAACCAGGCTTGGTATTTTTTTGAAAGCAGCGGTTTCATCCAGCAGTAGAAATTCAAATGAGCTTTGCTCAAATAAATTTCGAAAATAAAATATTAACAATTTAAAAATTTCTACTTTTTATCTTATCCAAGCAATTTATTAACTAATTTTTGAATTTTCACTGCTGGATTCATAGGCTTTTTATTCATTGAATACTACAGCGGCCCAGGGCGTTTTCTTCTCTATTTCTTGCCAAAAAACAGGAATTGTTTCAGAAAAAACCCTGCAAAATTGCAATTGACACGCAGCCGCTTTTTTTATATACTGACTGACCGCAGTTCATTGACAAAAAAATCCAAAAAAAATGGACCAATCCCAGGAAAACGGAGGAACTATGATAAGTTTCGGGAATAGGAATATATCGGACATCGTCGTAAACAGCATCATGGGCCATGGCGGCGGCGGAGACATCTTCCCGCTCTATTTTTTCCCTGCATACCTGGACACGGCCCACCTGATCCTGGAAACGGAAACGACCGTGATCGCCAAATCAGCGACCCGGCACCGGCGGCGGGCGCCCTTGCTGACAGTCCGGAAAGTTCGGGAAAGCGGCCAGGTGGTCGGACTTATCAACGCCTACGGGCTCAAAAACCCCGGCGTCGAAGTCTGCGCCCGCATGATCAAAAAAGCCATCAACCGGGGCTTCCGGGTCATCCCGAGCTATTCCCCTGATTTTTCCCAAGGCTTTGACACCGCCGTGCAACAAATGATGGAATCCTTGTCGATATACCGGGCCATTCTGGGTGCGGATTTCTGGGCGCTGGAAGTGGACGGCTCTTGCCCGAACGCCGGCGGCTCGCCGGAAAAAAACGAGGCGGACCTTATGCGATTGCTCTATTTGCCGCGGCGCGTGTTCGACATATGCATCAGCTTCAAATACGGCCCGACCAATTCGCCGGAATTCCTGCTCGAGCTCGAAGCCGGATATTTGGCGGATGTTTTCAACGGAACAAACACCTTCCGCCATAAGCTGTTTTTCCCGAATTCCAACCGGCAGTCGCCGTTGGCGAAATATGGCGGCGGCGCTTATTCAGGCAGCATCATCTTTGATTCCGCTTTCGCTATCAACAAGCAGCTGCGGAAACAGCTGCGCAGACCGATGATCATGGGCGGCGGAATCAGCAGCATCGACCAGGTGCTGGAATACCGGCACATGCTGGGAAGCCGGCTGGCAGCCGACCAAAATTCACTGAGCATCTGCTCGATCATCCGCACGGATCCGCCCGAAGCCGATCGGATCATCCGGGCAGGTGAAATCTTGCTGGAGAAAAAGTAACCCTTGCAAACAAGGCTTGCCACGTCGTGGCAAGCCTTTTCTTTTTTGCAAAAAAAACTATTTTAAAATAAAAAAAGGCTGCAGATCTCATTTATCAGCATCCTCGGATAAGGATGGACAAACTGTCTGCAGCCGGTGGCGCCTGTCAGGCGTCAGGATTTTCCTGTAAGTTTTGCCCAGTTCTGTTTGGGGCGGACCCGCGCCGATCCCGCCTTGCACAGCGGGCACTGGTCAGGCGTCCCCGCCCAGACTTCCTTGCTGATCAGCGCCACGATTTTCCTGTCGCCGTATTTTTCCACCATTTTTGGCGGCCGGTGCACCAAGGCGCCGACATACGGGGCGAATGTGACGGGATTCGGACTGCCTTCGCGGACATTCCCTTCCCTGACTGCGCGCTCGACCTCGTTGGTCGTGTGCGCAGTGGTTATCAGCTCTTCGACCTGGAGAATAGGCTCGTCTTCGGGGATGACCATGCGGTTCCAGAGCAGCCTTTTCGAGTTGGACGGATCTTTCTCCAGGAACATGTTTATCGGCACTCCCGTGAATTTGGCAACATCATGCGCGAAAGTTATCGCCG
>JBGQBV010000088.1:0-3126 GCA_041494985.1 Minisyncoccia bacterium | reverse complement strand
CGGGGCAATATCGGCATGGCCCATATTCGAGTGCGGGACAAGCAGGTGGTCCATCAGCGCTCCGTGGTGATCTGCGGCTGTGTCGGCGCCTGGGTGCAGGTTCAGAGCACGCCGAAGGTCCAGCATGCCTAAAGACGGATTCTATGGTCACTATAAAATGGCCGGCGGGTTGCTGCGGAAGCCCTCCGCGCGGCCGTGCCTTGTTTGTGAGGAAGAGTTTCTGTCCCGGGAGCCAAAGACCCGCCGCCGGATCTGTCCGGGCTGCATGGATATCCGTCACGCGACACCACCAAGCGAGCTGGAATTCGCCGCGGGATGGCCGCGATGACCCTGACCGCAATTTGCCTGCATGACCTGGTGATCCGCCGCGTGGCGGTCTTCCATTGCAAGACCTGCGGAAAGCGGGTCGAGGTCAAGAAGGCTTCCAAATATCATAATGAAAGGATCACGATCGACAATATCGTTTTTGATTCGCGGCGGGAGGGACGGCGCTATTTGGACTTGAAATTTATGGAACAGATGGCCGTTATAAAAAGCTTGGAGCTGCAACCCCGATTTGATTTTTGTATTGATGGGGTTCTGATGTTTTCCTATTATGCTGATTTTAAATATTACGATGCGGCTCTCGGCTGGGAGATCATCGAAGATTGCAAGGGGGAACGGCTGCCGCTCTATCGGCTGAAAAAGAAGCTGATCGAAGCGCAGCATAAAATCAGGATCATCGAAACATGAAATGCCGGACGTGTCAAAACTGCTGGAGTGAGGATGGATGCCCGTTCTGCTGGTTGTGCCTTCGCTGCATTACGCTGGAGGAATGCCGGATCCAGATGGAAAATGTGCGGGGGATGTTTATAGCTTTCACGAAACACAAGCCCTCTTTCGAGCTCAGAGAGCCGAAGCATGTCTGTAACATGCGCATATTGACGCAGGAGGAAATGGCTGCGCGGGGCCTGGGGGGGACGGGGATGAGTCCAGAGATATTTTTATTATGGAAGCGCCGGACTCTGGAATGGGCCAACTTAAGATTTCTTATGCGACCCAGAATTTTAGAACGGGATCATTATCAATGCGTTAAATGCAATTCCCGCCGCAATCTTGGCATTGTCCATATTTTATCGATGTTTCATGGAGGATCCGATGCCGCTGAAAACCTTCAAACGCTCTGTCGGTCATGTAATTCAAGAAAGGGTGCATCGTGAGTTCAAAATTAATGGGATTGGCCTGGGAGTTGGTTTTGTCTTCTTCTGAGCGCATAGTTTTAATGGCGATGGCCGATCATGCAATGGATGATGGGACAAGCTGCTTTCCAAGCGTTGGCCGCCTAGCCTGGAAAACAGATTATTCTGGTAGACAGGTCCGCAGGATTCTAAGAGCTTTAGAGGAAAAAGAGTTGATTGTTCCTGTGAAAAATATATCCGGCGGAGGCCGTGCGACTGAGTATATTATTCACATTGAAAAAGGTGTCCCTAAATTGCCTTTTTTAAATAAAAATACCCCGGACACCATGTCCGGGTGCAAAACACAGACCACGGACACCATGTCCGGCCTAAAATCGCACACCCAGGACATAGCTGTGTCCCCTACCCCGGACATAGCTGTGTCCGCCGAACCATCATTAACCGTCAAAGAGAAAGAAAAGAGAGAAGCATCCGCGTCCCTTAAGCCGGTTAAGAAAACTTACGGAGAATTCCAGAACGTCATTCTCACGGATCAGGAGCATGAAAAGCTGATTGATCGGTTCGGAGGTGCCGTAGTCCAGGACAAGATCACGGCCCTGGACCTGGGGATCCAGTCCAAGGGCTACAAGTACAAATCACACTATGCGACGATTTTGAACTGGGATCGGATGCGGAAGGAAGAGGAAAAACCACTCGTGGAGGCGTTTTGATGCCGGCAAAAGAAGCATTAACGGATGGATTGAACCGGTTGGCCACGGAATATGAAAAAGGCATCAAGGCCGAGCGCTCGGCGGCCTGGCTTCGGGAGCTATCGGGCTGGTCGGACGAAGACTGGCGTCGCGCGGTGCAGTTGATCATGGACGAAGAGGACCGCCGGGCCTTTCCGCGAATCGGAGAAATGAAGGCCGCGCTTCGGTTGGCCGCGGATATTCGCCACCGCAGTTCCGCGGGGCGCATCAACGAAGACCCGTACGCACCCCCAAACTGCGCCTGTGACAAAGGCCGGGTGCTTGTCAAGATCCCAGCCGGAAACGGCCAGGCGCTAGGTGCTTGTTGTATTTGTGACGCCGGGAGAATCATGCCAAAAATATTCAAACGCTATGATCCGAAAAGTCTTCAACCAGTGGGTGTGTCATGAGCGGAAAAAACGATCCAGATCAGGACCCGGAACGGGACAATGATGCGCCGGATCATAACATTGGGAGGAGAAAATAATCATGGCGAGGACAACAAAAAAGCGCGGCTTTGGATGGAGGCCGGATCTGCCGGATCACAGGGATTTTGTTTTCGGGGCGGGAGCTCCGGCTGCGGCTGCGCCATTGCCGGATAAAGTCGATCTGAGGCCGCTCTGCTCGAAAGTGGAAGACCAAAAGCAGCTTGGGAGCTGCACGGCCCAGGCCCTAGTGGGCGCGTTGGAGTTTTTGGAGCATAAGGACGGGCTGAAGGTCATCAACCTCAGCCGGCTTTTCGTCTACTGGAATGAGCGGGCCATGGAGGGCACAGTCCAGTCCGATTCCGGCGCCATGATCCGGACGGGAATCAAAGTCTTGGCCAAGCAGGGTGTCTGCCTTGAGCGCAAATGGCCCTATGCGATCGCCCGGTTTACCAAGATACCATCGGCCGCGGCATATGACCAGGGAGCGGAGCATCAGATCACTTCCTATCGGCGGATTCTGGACCTGGCCGCCATGCGCCAATGCCTGGCCGATGGATTCCTCTTTGTCTTTGGATTTTCTGTCTATGAAGGGTTCGAGAGCGATTTCGTCGCGCAGACCGGTGACCTTCAAATACCGGCTCCTGGAGAGTCGCTGCTGGGCGGCCACGCGGTGCTGGCCGTGGGATATGATGATTCCACTCGGCGGTTCATCGTTCGCAATTCCTGGGGCAGCCGCTGGGGCTTGAAGGGTTATTTCACCATGCCCTATGCCTATTTGACGGATCGGAATCT
>JBGQBV010000087.1:0-3143 GCA_041494985.1 Minisyncoccia bacterium | reverse complement strand
TGCTATTTGCTTTGATTATATCACAAAAACAAAAAGGAAGCGCTGGGCTTTCTTTTCGTCGATTCATCAAAATCTCGCTCCTTCATCGACTACCATTTTCTTTTTGAGCGACAGTCCGCCTCTTTTTTTGAGTGTCCGCAGACGATCTTTCAGGTGTGTGACCTGCTTTTGCAGTTCGTCGACCACCATGTCGGTCGAGGCTTCGACGCTGTCAGTCGTGTTGTCCGCCCGAAACATGTCGCGCGCCGTCCGCACCATGACTTCGACGCGGAATTTGCCTTTTTTGTCTAGACTGATTTCAACCTCGGTCGCCAAAATGTTTTCCATGAATTTGTCGAGAGTTTCCAGCCGCTTCTCGATGTAATCCCGCGTCCGCTCGTCGATTTGGATCCCTTTGAACAGATACCGCATGTTTCCCGTGGTTGGCATAGTTTTTATGTTAAATAATTGATTAAAAACCCAGATAATTGACTTCCTCCTGGAGCTGGATGCCCAGCTGGTCGCGCACTTGCTGTTTCGCATAGCTCACCAGCATCACAACGTCGTCCGCTGTGGCGTCGCCGGTGTTGATGATGTAGTTCGCGTGCTGCTCGCTTATCATTGCTCCCCCGATTTTTTTCCCGCGCAGTCCGGCGCGGTCGATCACCCACCCGGCCGGCAGTTTTCCGTTTTTCGAAGGCTTTCCGCTTTCTTTTTCAAATTCATCCAGCAGTTTCTTGTCCGTCACCACCGGATTCATGAAATATGATCCGGCGCATTTGAAACCATGGAGTCCTGTGCTGGCGCGCTTGGCAGCTGTATCTTTGACTTTCTGCATGATCTCTTCGCTTTTCCCGGCAGTCAGGGAAAATTTGGCCGAAAGAATGATGAGGTTTTTGCCATCTTTGAAGACGCTTGAACGATAGTCGAACTTGCATTCTTCCTGATTGAAGACGACCAGCTCGGATTTGGCCAGATCAAACGCCGTGACGGAAAGGATGTGCTGGCCTGTTTCCGAGCCGAACGCTCCGGCATTGCCGCGCACCGCGCCGCCGACTGTGCCAGGAATGCCCGCCAAAGATTCGATTCCGGCCAGCCCTTCGGCCGCCGCCGTATTGACCGCCTTGATGAGCGGCACGCCGGCCTCAACTTCCAAAGTCGTGCCTTCCGTCTTCGTCCCGTTCATTTTCATCCGGATGATCAAGCCCGCAAATCCCTTGTCGCTGACCAATATGTTCGTTCCGCCGCTCAGGATATAGAAATCGATATTTTTTTCCTTGGCAAAAGCCAACGCCTCTTTTAGTTCTTCCAAGGAACGAGCCTCGGTATAAAAACGCGCATTGCCGCCGACGCGGAATGAGGTCAGCGGCGCCAAGGGCACATTTTCTTTTATAGCTAGCATAGGATTGTTTCTTAAGTTTTATCCTTCTTGATCGGCACTTGTCTCAGCCTTGCGTCCTTCTTCAAAAATAAACACCGCGAGCGCCGTCACCAGCACCGCCACCCAGTCTTTCCATGTGATCGGAAGCATGTGGAGATATTTCTGGATCAGCGGCACGTATAGGAACAGGCACAGCATCCCGAATGAGAGGAATATCGCTCCGATAGCGAATTTGTTTTTGAAGAAGCCAATCGTGAACACGGACAGATTTTCGCTCCGCGCCTGGAGCAGGTTCGCCATCTGTGTCATCGAGAGGACGGCATAGGCTGCGGAAGTCGATCTGATATATAGTACGCTGTTCGGATCGATTTTATTACCGAAATCCCACCCGCCCCGTTTCATCGAAAGGATGAACGCGATGACCGCTCCAGTCGCCATTATAAGCCCTACCCTGACCAAACGCCAGACTCCGGCCGCATCGATGACCCTTTCCTTGCTGCTGAAGGGCTTCCTTCTCATGATATTCGTGTCCGCCGGTTCCAGTCCCAAGGAAAATGAAGGGAAAATATCCGTGCCCAGATCGATCGCCAGAATCTGGACCGCTGCGATCGGCGCCGGAATCTGCAGCAGCACCCCGATCACGACCGTGAAGAATTCGCTCGCGTTGGACGTGAAGACATAGTAGACGAATTTTTTCAGATTCTGATAGATGGTCCGGCCTTCCTTGATGACCCGGACAATGGAAGCGAAATTGTCATCCAACAGGATCATATCCGCCGCTTCCTTGGCGACATCCGTCCCGATGATTCCCATCGCCACCCCGATGTCGGCTTTTTTCAGGGCCGGTGCGTCATTGACGCCGTCACCGGTCATGGCGATGACCGCGCCGCTCTGCTTGAGAATGGTCGCGATGCGCAATTTCTGTTCGGGGGTGATGCGCGCGAAAACGATTTCTTTTCCCGCGATTTTTCCGGCCACTTCTTCGTCAGTCAACTGATTCAGGGTTTTTCCATTGATGACTTCCGAGTTCGGAGAATTCAGCAGTCCGACTTTTTTGGCGATCGCCTCGGCAGTGACTTCATAGTCACCGGTGATCATCACGACTTTTATCCCGCTGCGGATGCAGTCCTCGATCGCCTTGTGCACGTCGGTGCGCGGCGGATCTATCATCCCCATCATGCCGATCCAGACAAGTTTTTGATCAGCTTGATTCAAAAACTGATCTTCGGCAACACCCACAAGATCACGCTCCGCAAATGCCAGCACACGCAATGCCTGCTTTGACATGGCATCATAGCTGTCTTTCACTTTCCGCTTTTCCGCCTGCGTGAACGCAGTGATGCTGTCACCCACCTGTTTTTGCGTGCAAAGGTCCAGCAGCACGTCGGGCGAGCCTTTGACATATGAATTTACGGCGTGGCTTTCTTTGCTGCGGCAGATGACGCTCATCCGCATCTTTTCCGAGGAAAACGGGATTTCGTTGATTTTTTCTTCGCCATCACAGACGCGCTGGAAATCCTTGTCATATTTTCTGGCCGCCACGATCAAGGCGCCTTCCGTCGGATCGCCGGTTATCTTGAACGCCCCGTCTTTCTCGACCAGCGCCGCATCATTGCACAGATAGGCGATGCGCATGATTTTTTCCAGCAGCGGATTCCTTTTCTGATCCACGATCCTGCCGAACTGGCAGAAATCCCCCTTCGGATCGTAGCCTTGCCCGGAAACCGTAAACTCCTCATTGCCGGCCACGATGTTCGTCACCATCAGCTCGTTGCGCGTGATG
>JBGQBV010000086.1:0-3208 GCA_041494985.1 Minisyncoccia bacterium | reverse complement strand
CAAGCGGTCGATGGAGATGGGCGTCTGAAATTCGCTCATATCCAAACGGATCATGCGCCCTTCTTCGCCGAAATATGTCTTAGCTAGAGCTTTGGCGGTTTCCGTCTTACCGACGCCGGTGGGCCCCAAAAACAGGAAGCTACCAACCGGCTTCTTCGCGTTCCCGATGCCGCTGCGCGCGCGCCGGAGCGCCTGCGAAACCTGGCTGATCGCCTCTTCCTGTCCGACGACCTGCCGGTGCAGCATCGCTTCCAGATTGAGCAGCTTCTTCCGCTCCGCGCCGGCGACTTCGCCGTGCTGCACTCCGGTTTTCAGCGTCAGATAGTCAGCCACGGTCTTTTCGCTGACAAACGGTTCGTCGGATTTTTTCTCCCAAAACATCAGCGTGTCCATCGCCAGATCAAGGGCACGTTCCGGAAACGGAAACTCCCAATTATATTTGCCGCTGGCCGCCACGATCGCCTGCAGCGATTTGAAAGTGAAGAGGATGCGCTTGTGTTCGTATTTTCCCAATTGCAGAAGCATGATCTTGATCGTGTCCTCTTCCGACGGTTCGCGCATCTCGATGACTTCGAAATATCTCGTCACTTGTTCCTGCTTCTCGATCAGCCGATGATATTCCTTGGTCGTCGATGTCGCGATGACGCGAAAGGAAGGAATGTCCAGAAACTCACCGAGCACCGCGGAGATGTCCGAGTGCAGCAAGCTCTGATCCTTGACCAAAAAATGCTCAAGATGCTCGATCACCAGAACGACGTTGCCCGCGTTGACCGCTTCATAGAAAAGCAACCTGAGGACATTCTCGACGTCCTGCCCGCGGCTGACCGCGTCGGAAATGACGCGCCCGAGATCCAAAAGAAGGATTCGTGCGGCCACCAGTTCCCTTTCCTCTCCCAAACTGGCCCGGCGGGCCAACGAATGGATGAGCGTCCTTTTGCCGATGCCCGGATCGCCGACGATCAGCGCGCAATTCTGGTCGGGCCGGGACAAGACGAGTTTCAGCACTTCATATTCGTCGCTGCGGCCGACAAGCTCGACAGCTCCTTGCTCCGCTCCGCCGCTTTCAGACAAGTCTTTGGAGTAGCGGTCCAAATTGACGGTATATCCATAGCGCCACTCCCGCCCGATGGGCGGAATTTTTTTCAGATTTTCCCAGCGCCAGAATTTTTTCAGATCGGCTTTCCTTTTTTCTGTCTGCAATTCCCATTCCACGATGTGCGCATAATCCGCACTGGTCAGGTTGTGGGCCTTCAGGAAATCGCCCATCAGTTCCGGGTTGGAAAATATTTCTTCCGGGAAGCGCTTACTGATGACGCCGAGCCGGCTGCAGACCCTCCTAAACACGGTTTTGTCCGCAAGGGCATCGAATTCCGGATCTGCCGCTGTCCATCGTGTGTCGTTGCAGTAGCCGGCGAGCGAACAGGCGGCCCAGCCCAGCAGCGCGCCGCCGGTTGCCAGCCAGCCGGACTGGCCCCCCACCGCGTATACGAAAAGGACCGCGATGACAACCGGGGCGCTGATCCAAAGAAAATTAACGACAAGTCCTACAGCTAAAACAAAAACGAAAACGACCGCGCCCAAACTGATGGTCAGCAGACGGACCACTGCTCCTACCAGGCGCGAAACGGAATTTTCAAAAAGCAGTTCGATGGTTTTCAGCGGATGCAGCCCGCGCCAATCGCCCACGGAAACATCCTGCTTCCACGGGGAAAAAACAGTTATGAAAAGTTCAGGGATTGAAAAATATCGCCAGACGAAGAGCAGAAAATTCTTCCAGATTTCCAACAGTTCATAGATGCCTTGGTTGAAATACCAATGCAAAAAATTCGGTCTCTTTCCGCCCTGGACGATCCCATTTTGTCGGGACATTTTTTCAGTCATTATTTTTGTCTTTGTTCTATTTTCATTCATCTTACATCATCAAAAATTGCTTTGCAAATATGCAAATAGTGGGTATAATCAAAACTATGGACAACTGGAAATTATCATCGGCAGACTATCAGATTTTTCTCTTCAAATCGCTGATTTGGCTGGGCCTCGCCTGGCTCGGTTTCGTCTGCGCGCTGGGCGGATTTTTCTACGCCTCCGCCATCTGGGCGGTGGCAGCGGTTTTCGTCATCTGGGCGACTTACTACATCTTCACACGCCACATGCTGGCCGGACTTTCCCGCGAACTGTGGATCCTCAGCATCGCGCTTCTTTGCGTGGTGATCCTGTTCTCGGCATTCGCCACGCCCACGATTTTTTCCGGCCGGGACCAGGGTGCCATCAGCGAGGCGGCCGTGCGGCTGGCCCAGAACCACACCTTTGAATTTTCCACTCCGGCATCCGCGGAATTCTTCAAGATCTACGGACCGGGACGCGCGCTGAATTTTCCCGGATTCTACTACACGCAGCAAGGCCAGCTGATAACCCAGTTTCCTTTGGTCTACATCGTCTGGCTAGCGCTCTTTTTCGCACTGTTCGGCGCAGCCGGTTTCATCGTCGCCAACGCCGTGCTGATATATGTTTTCCTTTTTTCTTTCTATCTGCTCATCCGCCTCTTCCTGGGGAATCGCGCCACACTGCCGACAGTCGTCTTCGCCGCGACCTCCTTTGTTTTCATGTGGTTTTCCAGATTCACCCTCAGCGAAAATATGGTTCTGGCCTTGCTTTGGCTGAGCATCCTGGCGCTGATGCTTTTCCTGAAAAGCCTGCGCAAGCTGCACTACGCCGTTTTTCTCATGTCCGCGCTGCTGCTTTTTTTCGCCCGCATCGAAGGCGTCGCATTTCTGGCTGTTTCGATCGCAATCATCTTGCTCAACAAACAGGCTCGCGGCTACATACGAGAAAAGCTGGCTGTGAGATTTTTTCTGCCCGCCGGAATCTTCCTGGTCGCGCTGATCTTCAACACGATCAAGGACATCAATTTCTACCGCGAAATCGCCAAAGCACTTCTGCCCTCGATCTTCACCGCCAAGGCGCAGCATCTGGGCGCGACTGCCGACGCCATCCTGCCAAGCCTCTACTTGGAAAAAGTGTTCTTCATCTACGGCCTGCTGGGATTTTTCATTTTGGGATCGATCGGCATAATCTTTTATTTTTGGAAAAAGGAATTCTACACTCTCATTCCTTTCCTTGTCACGGCGCCGACGTGCATATATTTTTTTGACGCGCACATCAGTCCTGATTATCCGTGGATGCTGAGGCGCTACGTCTTTTCCCTTTT
>JBGQBV010000085.1:0-3221 GCA_041494985.1 Minisyncoccia bacterium | reverse complement strand
CTCAACAAAACAGCTTTCACATCCGACAGCCATTTCAGAGCGATCTGCAAAATCAAAATCAAAACGTGCTTCAGCCGAGCAACTCTTTGTTGATGCCCGTCAGGCAAACTGTTGATCCGCTTCCGGACGCGTTGGCAAGAATAACCAAAAAACCTTTCGGTATTTTTATCACGCCGAAAACTTCACCGGTCCAACCGGAACGGTTTCAGGGATATCATACGGGCGCCGATCTGGAAATCAATCCGGATGAGCTGAGCGTCGATGTTCCCGTGAAGGCGCTCTGCGACGGAAAGCTTTTGGCAGCCAGGACTGCCAGCGGCTACGGCGGCGTGGCGGTGCAAAGCTGCACGCTTTCCGGCCAAGCGGTGACTGTGGTCTATGGCCACATCCGGCTCACCAGCGTGACGGCCAAAATTGGCGCGCAGCTCTTGGTGGGGGACTTCATCGCCGATCTGGGCAATGCCTATAGCCCCGAAACGGATGGTGAGCGCAAACACTTGCATCTGGCCGTGCACAAGGGAACCGATGTGAATATTTTGGGCTATGTGCAGTCAAAATCACAGTTAGTTGATTGGCTGGATCCGGCCCAATACTTGGATTGACCCAGCACTAAATTGGCACTGTGCCGAAGGCACAAAAACAAGACAAGAAAAATGCCATTTTCTAAAAAATGCTAGTTTTTAAAGTAAATAGGTGATGCGATTATTAAGAAGTGCCAAATTAGTGCTGGATTGACAAAAGCACCAACTTCGTGTATACTGGACTCAATTGTAAGTGTCTTACTGGTTTTCGCCCTAGCGCGCAAAATTAAGAGAAGCGGTCGCCTTACATAGTAATTAGTTCACAATGCAAAAAAACTATGGCAACAAAGCTTTACGTAGGTGGACTTCCATATTCAACTACGGAAGATGCACTGAAAGACCTTTTTGCTCAAGCAGGCAGCGTTACCTCAGCGACGATCATCATGGATAAAATGACAGGTCGTTCAAAAGGTTTCGGATTCGTTGAAATGTCTTCTGATGAAGAAGCACAGAAAGCGATCGAAATGTTTGACAAGAAGGAATACGAAGGACGCACATTGACTGTAAACGAAGCTCGCCCGATGGAACCTCGTGCTCCACGTCGCGATTTCAACGGTGGTGGTAACCGCGGTGGTTACGGAAGCCGAAACAACTACTAATACTAGTTGAGTCAGAAAAAGCCCTCCCGTTTGCGGGAGGGTTTTTTCGTGGGGAATCAAATTGGACAAGGGCGCCAAAGTGTGCTATAATAGACATATTGGATAAGAAAAGACGGGTGAATTCCCGTCTTTTTGCCTTAAAAAGTAACAAAAACCCTCCTTTGCCAAAAGAAAGGCTACGGCGGGGTAAAACAAAAATGAGCACGATGAATTTTTACAAAAGCGATTTTTCAGCTTCGGAAGCCAAGAACAGCGGAGCGATGAAAAAAATCATGGCCGATGAGGATGTCGCCCATATTTTGCGTGACAAATCCAAGCAGGAAACTTTCTACAAGACATTGAAAAAATATGCCGGTTCCGGCAACGCCCTGCAGAAAACTTTGGGCGAACTTCGGGCTGACAAAAAAGACGGCATCAACAACGCCGTCGCCGATGCGCTCGGACGGGAGATGATCAAAAGCGGGAAGCGTTTCATTTCTCCGACAAAAGACAAGAATCAGATTGAACAGAAGCGCGGCTCATATGTTTCCGCTTCGCCATCTTCGCGTATGCCCGGACAAAGCGCGCCGCCGATGAGCCGGCCGACCACAGGCTCGCAGCTTTCGCAGACTTTCAATAGAAACACTTCTTCCGTGTTGCGCTCGGGACTCATAAAAAATTAGATAGCTGATGATGTTTGAGCGGATAAGGCCTGCCCGCGCAGGTCTTTATTGATATTTTCCGCAATGTGCGCTAGGATTCAAGCTATGAATCCCGCAGTAAAATTCAGAAGATTAAAAAAATGTTTATTGTTGGATATATTGTAAATTGGTGATTTATAAAAAGTTGAATAAAAACGAAGTTTAATTTGAGCAAAGCTCATCTGAATTTCTACTGCGGGATGAATGAAATCAAATCAGCGCGATTCATAAAGGGCATCGTGGGCAGCGACCCCATCCTGGATGACCGGACGCCGCAAATCGCTTTTGTCGGCCGTTCGAATGTGGGCAAATCCAGCGTGATCAACGCTTTGGTCGGCATGAAAAAACTGGCGATTTCCAGTTCGACGCCCGGCCGGACGCTGCAGCTCAACTTTTTTCTCATCAATGAGAATCGGTATTTTGTCGACCTGCCCGGTTATGGCTATTCGAAGATCTCTCTCACCAGCGCGGAAAAGATGCGCAAGATGATCATGTGGTATCTGGAACTCAATGAGGTCAAACCGAGAAAAGTCGTGCTCATCATCGACGGCAACGTCGGGCCGACCAAATTCGACATGGAAATGATGGAACTGCTGGAAGAACATCAGCACGACGTGGTCGTGGCGGCCAACAAGATGGATAAGGTGAAAGCCAGCGAGATGGTGAAAAAACAGCGCGCCATCGTGGAAAAGCTCGGCACCGAAAATATCGTCTATTTTTCCTCCAAAACCAAGCTCGGCAAGGAAGAATTGCTGGAAAAAATACTGGTCTAAGCCATTTTGACATGGAGTTGACACTTTCCTCAATTCCTGCTATATTTATACGTAGCTTAAAGGACTAGCCCACACACCTTTGACAATAAAATTATTTGATTTAACCGGTGTCGTTTCTGCGATAAGGGTATTAAGTTGATATTTTGAATTTAAAGGTGTGCGGGTAAACTGCCAAGGGCAGTTTTTATATTTGTAATTTTGTAGAAAACTATGGAAATCAGAAACATCGCAATCATCGCTCACGTTGACCACGGCAAAACGACTTTGACCGACGTCATCATGCGCCAGACCGGCATGGTGGAGGAAGGGGTTAGCATGGACAACAATGCGCTCGAACAGGAACGCGGAATCACGATCTATGCGAAAAACACCTCGATTTTTTGGCGTGACACGAAAATCAATATCGTGGACACTCCCGGACATGCGGACTTCGGCAGCGAAGTGGAGCGCGTTTTGCGTTCGATTGACAGCGTGCTGTTAGTGGTTGACGCGCAGGAAGGTCCGATGCCACAGACCCGCTTCGTACTGAAGAAATCTTAGGAACTCGGCATCAAACCGATCGTGGTCATTAACAAGATCGACAAGCCG
>JBGQBV010000084.1:0-3284 GCA_041494985.1 Minisyncoccia bacterium | reverse complement strand
CATCTTGTAGAGTTTGGGATTGAATTCCAAGGAATTGTTTTTCCATTCCTGCAGCACTGTCGATAACTCTTGCAGCAATTTTTTGTCTCGGAAAAATATTCCCATTTCGTAGTTGATGCTGAATGACAGCGGATCGATATTCTGGGAACCGATGAGCACTTCTTCATTGTCGATGATGAGCAGCTTGGCATGGTTCATGTTGTTGGACAAATAGAACCTGACGCCCATTGGATGAAGCTTGTGGATGTAGCGATAGTTCAAAAGCGTGCTGATTCGCAAGTCGGATTTTTTGGGAATGAATATTTCCACTTTGACGTTTCGTCTGGCAGCATCGTCCAGGAGGGAAATGAGCCAGCGCGGCGGCGTGAAATAGGGTGTGACGATTTGGATGCTTTTTTTGGCGCCGGTTATTTTTTCGACGTAGTGGCTTTTGAGGGTGTGGATGTTCTTGCTCGGCCAATGCTCGATGAGCCGGCTTTTCAAGCGATTGCCAAATTTCCCTTCCCGGAATTTCAATATTTCCGGATTTTTGCCGCCGGCCATCGCGTAGGTGTAGGCGAAAGAGCGCAGGATCCGGTTGACGATCCTGCCGCCCAGCTTGATCTGCAGATCATTCCAATGCGCGAAGGATTTGCCGATATTGACGCCGCCGATGAAAGCGATTTTTTCATCGACAATCAGGACTTTCCGGTGGATATGCCGCAGCCAATTGCTGAAAAAAAGCAGTTCTATGCCGGAATCCGCGATATCATCGGCCAGATCTTTTTTCAAGACGCTGCTGCCGAAAGCATCCGCCACGATCACCACGCGGACGCCGGAGCGCGCTTTCTGCTTGAGTTTGCCGATGAAATCATGGCTTTGCGCCGTGTCATCCAGAAAAATATACATCTCGATGTAGATGGATTTTTCCGCCTGGTCGATGGCTTCGATCATCGCGTCCCAAGCTTTCATGGAAGTTGTATATATCTGGTATTTCATCATATTACAGTGTAGCACAAACAAAACAAAAAGCACCACTGGACGCTTGGCAATAAAAAACCGCCGCACTTTTGGATATGCGGCGGGAGCAACGCTGTGCTTATTTGTTTTTGCTGGCCTTAAGGAGCTTGTCTTCATAAAAGACACCGGGTTCGAGATCAGCGTGGTATTCCACGTACTGGTCCCAGAGAGGGCTGTTTTCCTGTCTCAACATGATTTCCTTCAAACCGTTTTTGAAGCGGATGACATTACCATCCTGATCCTGGATCTCTATGAAAGTCGGATCGTTGAGTATCACGACTTTCCTGAGCTTCCAGACGTCCGTAATACTGCCCCCGTTGTAATTCACGACAATGTAGCTGCGGCCTTCTTTCAAATCCGGATTTTCGGTTCGGCCGGATGCCCAAAGGGAACCCAGAGCGATCAATAACAGTATGGCACTCACTATCAACATATTTCTCTTCATACCGGCGCCTCCTTTCCTGTCATATTTTAAGTTACTATCCTTTGTATATACGATAATACTATTACAACGGAAAATCAAACATGGCTCATATGAAAAAATACGCCCTGAGGACGTATTTTTATTAAAAGTTGGGGCGCTAGGATTCGAACCTAGGATGACGGAGTCAAAGTCCGTTGCCTTACCGCTTGGCTACACCCCAATCATTTCATTAGATGACCGTTCCGCCCATGATGTTCAAGGCTTCGGAGAGCAGGGAACTGGTTTCGCTCGGTTTTTGAACATGATTATCTGCGTCTTGTGTCTTGTCTCTTGATTCTTGCATTTTTATGCCGGCTTCTTCGGCGCTGATCGCTTTGATCAGCAAACGGAACCCTAGGATTTTAGCAAAAACGCCCTCCATTGTCAATTTGTTGGCATGTTCGTTCAGTTTGTCTTTATGGAAGGGAAATTTGGCGGCGATACTGATGACGCCTTCTTCGGCTTTGACCGGCAGGCAGCTTTGCAGGATCGCCGACAGGCTGTGGTTCAGGGGCTTGATTTCAGCAATCGCCTGGTTCCAACACTGCTTCACGTCATTCAAAGTGAATTTGGAATCCTTGATCGGCAGCTCGTTTTGCGGCATCGGCGTTTCGGCAATTTCCTTTATCTCAGGGGTCTTTGGTGCAGGTGCCATCGGAGCGGTTTTGGCTGCCAAAGGTGAACTAGGGGCTGTTTTTGGCGCCAGGGAAGATTGCGCGTCGGAAGTTGCATATCTTTGGGGAGAAGCGCTTCTGGAAGCTTCCTGGGGTGCCTTTTCGGATACTTTCTCCGGTCCGGCGATAGCTTTGATGATGGCCATTTCCAAAGGCAATTGGGGGATGAAAGAGGATTTTATTTTGCCTTGGATTTCCACGAAACATCGGATTACGAAAAGCAGTTCTTCCGGTCGGCAATTTTTGGCCTGCTCCGACAGCTGGGCGGATTGCTCCTTGGTCAGTTCATAGGAAAAAAGTTTTGCCAGTTTCGCGTCGACGCTCACCAGCATCGCTTGGCGGAGATAGTTGAGCAAAGATTTATTGAACACTTCCAGATCATAGCCGTCCTGGGACAGCTGATTGACCAGGGCGATCGCTTCGGCGGTTTTCCGGGAAAGCAGGAAGCCGACCAGCTGCTCGACAGACTGGCGCTGCGTGGTGCCGAGGATTTCCGCGACCTCCTTGGCGGTGATCTTCTTGTCTTCCAGGGACATGACCTGCGAGAGCAGCGATTCGGCGTCGCGCATGCCGCCTTCGGCGGCTATGGCGATCATCTCCATGGCATCCTTTTCGATTGAGATCTTTTCGCTCTTGGCGATCAATTCCAGTTTCTTGACGATATTCTCCACCGGCAGGCGCGTGAAGTCGTAGCGCTGGCAGCGCGAGATGATCGTTTCGGGAACCTTGTGTATTTCAGTGGTGGCCAGGATGAAAATGACATGGGCCGGCGGCTCTTCCAAGGTTTTCAGCAGCGCATTGAAAGCTCCGGCGGAAAGCATGTGCACTTCGTCGATGATATAGACTTTGTATTTCGCCTGGGTCGGCGGGAACTTCACGTTCTCCCTGAGCTCGCGGATATTGTCCACGCCGGTGTTGGAAGCCGCATCGATCTCAAAGATGTCCAGAGATTTTCCTTCGGTGATGTTTTTGCAGACTTCGCATTTAAGGCAGGGATCCGAGCCTTTTCGGTCCGCCAGCTGGTCGGACTGGCAGTTCACGGCGCGGGCGAAGATGCGGGCCATGGTCGTCTTGCCGGTGCCACGCGGGCCGGTGAAAAGATAGGCATGCCCGATGCGGCCATGTTTGATGGCATTGGAAAGCGTCTG
>JBGQBV010000083.1:0-3349 GCA_041494985.1 Minisyncoccia bacterium | reverse complement strand
TAATTATGACAGACATTATATAAATAACTTTTAATGAATCAAAGTAATAAAATATAATAAAGCCAATAGTAAAAACTAATACTTCCACCTTATTTATAATTTGTATAGAATCATTTTTCTTAAATTTTTTCCACTTGGATTCTTCCATAATTTTATTAAAAGAGCGGAGGGAAAAATCCCCCGCTCTTTTTGAAGTTATTATTTCTTTTCGCCTTCACCTTCAGGTTTTGAATCCTTCGGGTCGACTTCCGCGTCTTTCACGTTATCACCCTTGCCTGCTTCGTCCGTCGTAGCCTTGGCGGAAGCGGAAGCGTCGGAAGCGGCTTTGTAAAGTTTCTCGCCGATCTTTTGGGCAGCTTGGGAAAGCGTTTCTGTCTTGGCTTTGATTTCATCCAGAGCTTCGCCGTTTTTCACTTTGTCGAGTTCCGCAATCGCGTCTTCGACCGGTTTCTTTTCGTCAGCCGTGAGCTTGTCACCGGCTTCGGTCATCGCTTTCTGCGTGGTGTAGATCAAAGTGTCCGCCATGTTGCGCGCTTCGACGAGTTCTTTTTTCTGCTTGTCTTCTTCCGCGTGCATCTCGGCGTCTTTTTTCATCTTTTCGATTTCTTCTTTGGAAAGTCCGGAGGAAGCTTCGATTTTGATCGATTGCGATTTGCCGGTCGCTTTGTCTTTGGCGGTCACGTTCAGGATTCCGTTCGCATCGATGTCAAAAGTGACTTCGACTTGCGGAATGCCGCGTGGAGAGGGTGGAATGCCATCGAGAATGAATCGGCCCAGAGTCTTGTTGCCCGAAGCCACTTCACGTTCGCCTTGCAGCACATGGATTTCCACGCTTGGCTGGTTGTCAGCAGCGGTGGAAAACACTTGCGACTTGGCGGTCGGCACGGTCGTGTTGCGATTGATCAATGGGGTAGAAATGCCGCCCATCGTTTCGATTCCGAGTGTCAATGGCGTAACATCCAAAAGCAGAACGTCTTTGACTGAGCCTTCCAGCACACCGCCTTGGATGGCCGCACCGAGGGCCACGACTTCATCCGGATTGACGGAGATGTTCGGTTTTTTGCCGAAGAATTTTTCCACAACCGAGAGAACCAATGGCATTCTGGTCATGCCACCGACCATCACGACTTCATTGATATCAGATACGGTCAGTTTGGCATCCGCCAACGCTTTTTTCACCGGTTCCAAAGTTTTTTGCACCAAGTCACCGACCAATTCTTCCAATTTGGCGCGGGACATTTTCATCACCAGATGTTTCGGGCCGGAAGAATCGGAAGTGATGAACGGCTGGTTGATTTCCGTTTCCGCGGCCGTTGAAAGCTCGATCTTGGCTTTTTCCGCCGCTTCCTTGATGCGCTGCAATGACAATGGATCTTTGGAAAGATCGATGCCTTCCTGTTTCTTGAATTCGCTGATGATCCAGCCGATGATGATCTGATCGAAGTCATCGCCGCCCAAATGCGTGTCGCCGTTGGTGGATTTCACTTCCACCGTGTCGCCGCCGACTTCCAGAACGGAAATGTCGAATGTTCCGCCGCCCAAATCATAGACCGCGATCTTTTCGTCTTTCTTCTTGTCAAAACCGTAAGCCAAAGCCGCGGCAGTCGGTTCATTGATGATCCGGCGCACGTTGAAACCGGCGATTTCTCCGGCTTCCTTGGTGGCTTTTCTTTGCGCATCATCGAAATAGGCCGGCACTGTGATCACGGCGTCTGTGATTTTTTCGCCCAATTTTTCTTCCGCATCCTGTTTGAGTTTCTGCAGGATCATCGCGGAAATTTCCTGCGGCGTGTAGTCCTTGTCGCCCATCGTCACTTTCACCGCCTCGCCGGCGTGCACGATCTTATAGGGCATCAATTTCTCATCGCGCTGCACTTCGGCGTCATGATACGCCCGTCCGATCAGACGTTTGATCGAATACAAGGTGCTGGTCGGATTAGTCACTGATTGGCGTTTGGCCAAAAGTCCCACCAAACGTTCATTGGCTTTGGAAATCGCGACCATCGAAGGCGTCGTCCGGTTGCCTTCCTTGTTCTCAATGATTTCCGGTTTGCCGCCCATGACGACCGCCATGGCGCTGTTGGTTGTTCCCAAATCGATTCCTAAAATCTTACTCATATACTTGTTATATTTTAGATAGATGCAGTAAATAAATTTTATTGCAAAGATCTAACTTATTTATATTACTTTATTAATAATTTTAAATTTTTAGTTTTATCCTCAAAGGATAAGCCTGGAGCAAAAATTTTAAATGAAATAAAAATTAGTAAATTTTAAAATTTTTCATTTGAAATTGATTTAAAATTTCAAATTTATAATTTAAAATTCTACTCCACTACCACCCTTGTCGGACGGATGGTCCTGTCTCCCATCTTATATCCTTTCATTACGATTTTTTTGATCTTGTTCGCATATTTCTTCTTGTCATGGCAATCGCCCCCGCAACAATGATCTCCGCAGCTTTTTTCCTCGATCGCCTCATGCATGGCTGGATCAAACGTGTCGCCGGCTTTGGCGGAGATTTCCTCGACGCCGTTTTCCAAGAGGACATTTTCCAGCTGCTTCTGGATATGCATTATTCCCGTGACCCACGCTCCGCTTTTTTGGTCTTCCGGAATATGGTCGGTCGACATATGGAAATTGTCGAGCACCGGAATGAGCTGGAGAACCAGGTTCTGCGTGGCATATCTCATCAAATCTTTCTGCGACTGCGCCTGCAACTTCTTGTAGTTCTCGAAATCGGCCTGCGTGCGCTTCCAACCGTCCAGATATGATTCCGCAGAAACACGTGGTCTTGGTCGCATGCCGCATGCTGGCGTGCGTGGGTGTATTGATTGGCGTGGCTGGTAATGTTCGGGCGGCCACGTACGTGGTTGACCAGGCGGCCCCCGGCGCAGCCGACTCTAACCCGGGAACTGAGGCCAGGCCCTTCAAGACCGTGCAGCAAGCCGCCGACGTCGCCAGGCCGGGTGACACCGTCTGCGTCATGGCGGGCAAGTATGACGAGCGGGTCAAGGTGAAGGCTGGTGGCGCCGAGAGCAAGCCGGTAGCGTTCGTGGCGATGCCTCGGCGCTCGGCGACCGTGCGCGGCTTCGACCTGGAGGCGAGTCACATCCGCGTCGAGGGCTTCGAGATCACAGCCGATCAGCCCGCCACCGCCGTCCAACTGCGCGCCAGCCACTGCGAAATCCTGGACAACTATATCCACGACATGAGGGCGGCGGTCAACGGGTCGGTCGGCCAGCCGAGCGCCGATGGCAGCACTCGCGACTACTCCGCGGTGGCGCACAACCGAATTGCCTACAACAAGGTCTATCACAGCGAGTACGGCTTCATCCTGGGCGGGGAG
>JBGQBV010000082.1:0-3398 GCA_041494985.1 Minisyncoccia bacterium | reverse complement strand
GTCATCTTCGCCCAGATAATCCCCGGTTTGCACCTCGATTATTTCCAGATTTGTCTTGCCAGGGTTCGAAAGCCGGTGTTTCGCCTCGACTGAAATGTAGGTGCTTTCGTTTTCGTGCAGCAACAGCAGGTTTTCGCCATTCACGACCTCCGCGACCCCTTTGACCACCACCCAGTGTTCCGCGCGATGCTTGTGCGATTGCAGGCTCAATTTTTCTCCGGCATAGACCGTCAGCTTCTTCACCTTGTGATTTTCCTCATCGATCAGGACTTCGAATTTCCCCCACGGACGATACACTTCGATATTATGGTCGATTTCCTTGTAGTTGTTTTCCTTGAGATAGTTCACGACTTTTTTCACATCCTCGCTGTGTCCGCGCTTGTGGATCAGGATGCAGTCGTTGTTCTCCACCACCACCAGGTCTTCCACCCCGATCGCAGCAATCAGCCTGTTCGTCGAGGAATGCGTAAAGACGTTCTTGCTGTCCAAAAGGACGTGATGGTCCTGCAAATTTCCGTTTTCCTTGAGAACATCCGCCAGCGCATCGAAAGAACCGATGTCGCTCCAGCCGAAATCGCCTTCGAACACGATGACTTTCTTGGATTTTTCCGAAATCGCCGTATCGATAGGCTCAGCTGCGAGCTCGCTGAACTGCCCGGCGAAATCAGCGAATTTCTTTTCGTATTGAGCAGACAGTTTCGGCGAACATTTCTTGAGTTCGGCGGAAAAAGTTTTCGCGTTGAAAAGATACATTCCGGAATTCCACACGAACTGCTTGGACTGGACATATTTTTCGGCTGTCTCGCGGTCGGGTTTTTCCTTGAAGGAATCCGCTTTCCAATATACGCCTTCCTTTTCCCCTTTTTCAATGTAGCCGAAACCGGTTTCCGGGCCAGTCGGCAGGATTCCGATAGTGCCGATATTGTTGCCCACGCTGCTCATGGCCAGCTTTACAGCGCTGACAAAGGCGAACGACTTCGTGATGCAGTGATCGGAAGGCAGGATTATGACCGGCAGATCTTTTTCGATCTTTATGACGTCTGTCAGATATCTCATGCCCAGGGCGATGGCCGGAGCGGTGTTGAGCGAGGCCGGCTCGGTGATGATCCGGGATTTCTCTATCTTGGGATACACTTCGCGGATTTGGTTATACACGTTGAAATAATTTTCCTTGTTCGTCACCAGAAAAATATTATCCGCCGGCATGACATTGCACATGCGCAGGAATGTTTCCTGCAGCAGCGACTTGTCGCTGTAGAGTTTCAAAAACTGTTTGGGAAAGTTTTTCCGGCTGAGCGGCCAAAGCCGGGTTCCGCTACCGCCGCAAAGGATGAGGCTATACATATATTTATGCTATGTCATCAGCTGATTACCGGCAAACCGCCCAGGTCTTCATTGGCGACAGTCTTGTAGAGAGGATTTTTTTTGAGCGCGATCTTTCCTTCATGCTCCACGACGTAATAGGCGAACCCGTGCATTTTTTTCACCAGTTCGTAATCCGCATGACCGGGAAAGCTGGATGGATCGCGGTCCTCGAAATCAACCGGACTGTCATCGGCGGTGGCGAAATATGTCTTGCCGGTGTTGGACACCAGGTGTCCGAATTTGGCTGGCATGAATACCTTGTCCCCTGCCTTGACCAGGACCGCCTTGAACTCGGCCACCTCATCGGGAATCATTTCGCCTTTTTCATTTTCCGCCAATTTCTGCAGCAAGGCCACACCTTGGCCGTACACGACCTCATAGGTCTCGCTCAGATCGCCCACGTGATAGTGCCCGTAGGTCTTGATGAATTCCCCGGAAATGGTCCCGGGTTCCCAGACGGTGATGTTTTTCTGGTCAGAGCCGCCGCGGATCATATAATAGTGGATAGCCGGACCGACACCTGAAGGATCCATCAGGACCTCCTTCATTTTTTCATGAGTTCGCGCCGCATAGTGCTTGGAAACATTTTTGAAATCGATACTCATAAATGTTTATTTTTTAACGTTAAAAATATTTTTGAATTTTCCTAACAAGCCAGGAAACTATTTCAATATCCGCTTGGTATCCGCGTACCATTTGTTGACGTCCACGAACCGCTGCTGCGGATTGTTGATGTTTTGAGCATCGATGCCCTGGATCGAGGTGCTGGTCGGATACAGGTAATAGCGGCCATATAGGAAGACTGCCGGCACTTCTTGCGCCAATATGTTTTGAAATTTCTGATAATCCTCCGTGCGTTTCACTTGGTCGGTTTCTTGGCGCACATTTTCGAGCAGAGTGTCGGCGTCCTTGTTGTCCAAGAGCGAAAGATTGAGTCCTGGGTCATGTTTCTGGCTGGAATGCCAGAAGGAATACAGATCCGGATTGAAACTGATGGCCTGTCCGAAAAGAAGACTGTCATATTCCCTGGTGCGGATGTAGTTCTGTTGCAGGTCGGAAACGGTCAGGACCTTCACATCGACTTTGGCGCCGATTTTCGCCCACTGCTGTTTCAACAGGTCGGCCGTCTGGGCCAGCTCCGGCCAATCGGTCGTCACCAGTTCGAATTCAAGCGTCGTGGAACCTTTCTTGCGGACGTTGTCATTCGGATCCAGCACCCAGCCGGCGTCATCCAGAATCTTGTTCGCACCGGCAACATCCGGACTCGTTCCTTGGTCGACATAGCCGTCCATCTGCGGGAAAAACGGGGATTTGAGAGCAATGCCTTTGCCATACAGGATGTTGCTGATGAGTTCCTGCCGGTCCACACCCAGGTCAAGCGCCTTGCGCACCTCGTCATTGGCCAGCGCGACACTTTTTGTCTGGTTGAAAAATACCGAAAAATAGCGCGGAATCACAAGCTCGTGGACATCCGTGCTTTTCACGTTCTTGATGTCCTTGATGTTCTGCGGCGGGATGCTGCCCATGCCCATGATTTCCTTCTTGTTGTATGCATCAACAAGCGTGCTGTCATCAGGATAGAAATTGAAGGCCATTTTCGAGATATATGGGACGCCGTCATAATAATTCCCGGAGGCTGTCAGGGAGAGCGTCAGGATGTTCCCGTTGGAATCCTTCTGCAGGTCGGAAAAGGCATACGGACCCGAGCCCACCGGGTGCAGGTTGTACTGAGCCAGGGCGAATTTTTCCGGAGCGATATTTTCCCAGACGTGCTTCGGCAACAGACCGACAGTCAGATTGTCCAGAAACCCGACGTAGGGATTTTTGAGGGTGAACACGACCGTATGGTCGTCCGTCACGCTGACATCCACGCCTCCCATGCTTTGGCGGAGAGGACTTTTATAGGCAGGGTCCTGCATTATATTGAAAGTGAAGAACGCGTCCTGTGCGGTGATCTCCTGGCCGTCCTGCCAAGCCACATCCTTTTTCATCGAAACCGTGTATTGTTTCTGGTCATCCGAAACGGAAAAACT
>JBGQBV010000081.1:0-3452 GCA_041494985.1 Minisyncoccia bacterium | reverse complement strand
CGATATATGATAGGCGAATTCCTTTTGTCGAATTTATTGACGAATTTTTGCACGGCTTTGGAGATGGAAATGTTCAGGTCGGAAGATTTGAAAATAACGAAACCGAATGTGCAGTCATATATTTTTGCAACAGCAGTTTTGAAAGCGCTCGAGAGTTGGACGAAATCACTGCCGTGTTCGATATGGATCCAGCACACATTCTTGATTTTAGCATAGACCAGTGCCATCAGCGAGGTGCTGAAAAAGCGGGTGCGGGAAATCGTGATATCAAAATCTTCCTTAAATAATACGGAAAAAAGCTGCCAAAATTTCAGTGACCAAAACTTGGGCAGGGGATAGTTGGAAACAATTTCAAAAGCCGGAAAGCGGATGATTTTTACGTTGTTGTATCTGATTTCTTTCGCGGGAGCATCGAATGGAATTTGCGGCGTGAAAACAGTTATATTTATCCTTTTCTGAGATAGATATTTGTTGAATTCATCCGCGTGTGATTCAAGCCCGCCTGTATGCGGAGGATAGTATGGCGAAAAAATCAGTAATTTCATTTCCTTATTTTTTTAAATTTTGTAAATCTTTATTTTTCAAAAACCATTCATATGTCATTTTAATCCCGCCTTTAAGATCGACTTTATGTTTCCATCCTAATGAATGTAATTTTGAAACGTCCAGTAGCTTTTTTGGTGTGCCATCTGGTTTCGTCGTGTCATTGATGATTGCACCATTGAAGCCGATAATTTCCTTGATCATCGAGGACAAATTTTTGATGGTGATGTCTTCACCAGTTCCGATGTTGATGATTTCATTCCCATCGTAAGTTTTCATCAAATGCACTGAGGCATCGGCGAGGTCATCGACATGGAGGAATTCGCGCATCGGAGAGCCAGTGCCCCACATGACCACTTCTTTTTTGTTTTCAATTTTGGCGTCGTGGAATTTTCGCAGCAGGGCAGGGAGGACGTGGGATGATTCTAAATCGAAATTGTCGTTTGGACCGTAAAGATTGGTGGGCATCACTGAAATGAATTTTGTGCCGTATTGTTTGTTGTAAGCCTCACACATCTTGATACCCGCAATTTTAGCAACAGCATACGCCTCGTTGGTTTTTTCCAATGGTCCGGTTAGCAAATATTCTTCCTTGATGGGTTGCGCGCAATCGCGCGGATAGATGCAGGAACTCCCGAGGAATAAAAGTTTTTTTACGCCGTTCAAATAAGCATTATGGATGACATTGTTTTGGACTTCAAGATTTTGGAAAATAAATTCAGCAGGATGCGTATTATTGGCTTGGATGCCGCCGACTTTGGCAGCGGCCAAAAAAACATATTCCGGTTTTTCTTGGGTGAAAAAATCCGCCACAGCTCTCGCATCCAGTAGATCAAGTTCCTTGTGCGTTTTCAAAACAAGGTTTGAAAATCCTTGCGCCTCCAGATTGCGGACAATCGCCGAACCGACCAGACCGCGATGACCAGCGATATAAATTTTGGAATTTTTCTCCATGACTTTATAAACTTTGTAACTTTATGAACTTTACAAACTCTTTACTCCTTCGTTTTTCATGTCGGCTTCCAACATCAATTTTACCAATTGTTTGAAGGTTGTTTTTGGTTTCCATTTCAAAAGTCTTTTCGCTTTGGATGGGTCGCCTAGCAGCATATCGACTTCAGCCGGTCGGAAATACCGTTTGTCAATCCTGATTATTGCCTTTTTTGTTTTTTTGTCGATGCCGACTTCTTTCAATCCTTTGCCTTTCCATTGCAAATCAATGCCGAGAATCTTCGCGCATTCTTCTATGAATTCGCGGACACTGTGGGTTTCCCCGGTGGCCAACACAAAATCATCAGGTTTTTTTTGTTGGAGCATTCTCCACATGCCTTCGACATAGTCTTTGGCGTAGCCCCAGTCGCGTTTGGCGTCGATGTTTCCCAGATAGAGACAGTCGTCTTTGCCGGACACGATCCGTGCGAGTCCGCGGGTTATTTTTTTGGTCACGAACGTTTCTCCGCGGCGTGGAGATTCATGATTGAAAAGGATTCCGTTGCAGGCGAACATGCCATAACTTTCTCGGTAGTTCACTGTGATCCAATATGAATAAAGTTTTGCCACGGCATAAGGGGAGCGGGGATAAAAAGGTGTTGTTTCCTTTTGTGGAACTTCCTGAACTTTTCCAAAAAGTTCGCTGCTGGAGGCTTGATAGAACTTTGTTTTTACTCCGGCTTCCTTGATAGCGTCCAAAATGCGCAGTGTTCCGAGCCCGACAACATCTCCGGTGTATTCCGGAACGTCAAAGCTGACGCGCACGTGGCTTTGCGCGCCCAGGTTGTATATTTCATCCGGCTTGATTCTTTCGATGAATCTTGAAATATTGCTGCTGTCAGAAAGATCGCCGTGATGCAAAAAAAGTCTGACTCCGTGCACGTGCGGATCCTTGTATAAGTGGTCGATCCGTTCAGTGTTGAATGAACTGGAGCGTCTGATGATGCCATGGACTTCGTAGCCTTTTTCCAAAAGCAGTTCTGCCAAATAGGATCCGTCTTGTCCTGTGATTCCGGTGATGAGCGCTTTTTTCATATGATTTTTAGTTGTTGTGATTTTTATTTATTTCTTTCAATGCATCGTTTCTGGTGACTTCGGACAGGCTTTGCTCCAGGCGTTCAATGGCCGAAAGCAGTTTGAAAATCATCAAAAAAACAAAAATAAAACCGGTCAGGATCACCGCATTGATGTTGCCCTGCATGCCGATGGCGCCGGCCAGCAAGTTGGTGAAATTCGGGAAAATAGCGATGAGCGCCATGCCGCCCCAAACAATTATGCGCGTCAAAAGTTTAATGGTTGTCTGGTTGTTTTTGCCTTTGATGTAATTCTCAATGCCTTTGTAGATCATTACCGCTGCGATAATGAATACGACTATCTGATACAAATGAAAGCTCATATGATTTATCTTATGAAATTAGATTCCAAACCATTTTATAGAGTGTTTTCAATCCAGTGATGAATCCCTGGCGAGTGGTCTTGTTCATGGAGTATTGGGTGTAGCGGACGGCAATGGGCACTTCGGTGAATTTCAGTTTGTAAATATATATTTCGCGGATGACTTCGCTGTCATATTCATAGCGGTAGGCTCGTGTGTTGATTTTTTCCGCCGCTTCGAAGGAATAGGCCCGCAGACCTGACTGGCTGTCAGTGACCCAGAGGCCGAACAGCCACCAGGTGAAAAAATTGCCGACGTGGTTGGCGACGATCTTGTACCATGGCATCCCTTTCGGATCGATCAGGCGGGTGCCCAGGACGACGTCGCAGCGGTTTTCAATGATCGGCTGGATGAGTTTTTTGACATCCTGCGGATCATGTTGGCCGTCTCCGTCCATAGTAACAATAATCTCGGCGCCGAGCAATTTGGCGGCCTCGATGCCGGTTTTGGTGGCGCCGCCCTTGCCGCGGTTGATCTTGTGCCT
>JBGQBV010000080.1:0-3546 GCA_041494985.1 Minisyncoccia bacterium | reverse complement strand
GGCTTGGAAGAAGGTATCTTGCCGCATTCGCGCAGCCTGCTTTCCTACGGCGAAATGGAAGAGGAACGCAGATTGATGTATGTCGGTCTGACGCGGGCCAAGGAGAAGATCTTCCTGCTCTTCACCCGGCAGCGGACGCTGTACGGTTCGACCCAGATAAACAGCCCGTCGCGATTTTTGGAAGACATCCCGGAAACTTTGGTCAAAAAGAATTCCTACCGCGAAGTGGAACAGAAAGCTTTCGAGTCGCTGGTGAACAAGAATACGGCCAAGAAAAAAAACAAACCGTCTTTCAAGGGCGGCGAGCATGTGCGCCATCCGGAGTTCGGCGACGGCATCGTGGTTTCGGCGGTGGAGGACATCGTGGTTGTGGCCTTCAAAAAAGGCGGAATCAAGCGGCTGTCGGCGGAATACGCGAACTTGAAGAAGATATAACATGTGTCTGGACATGCATAAATCTAAAGTATACGTCTTGAGGTGTACGTATTTTTTCTGCTGAAAAAATACTCGAACCTCGCGCCGTCGCGCTCACTGGCCACCTCAAAACGTATACTTTAGTTTTTTTTATTTATTTTTGCCGTGGAACTTTTTGTGAATCTCTTTAAGTTGCTGGTTGGTGATGTGAGTGTAGATCTGGGTGGTGGTGATGGAAGAATGTCCCAGCATGGTCTGCACGCTGCGGATGTCGGCGCCATTGGACAGCAGATCGGTGGCGAAGCTGTGGCGCAGCGTGTGCGGGTGCACATCTTTGACGAGGCCGGCTTTGGCAGCATAGGACTTCACAATTCTCTGGATCGAGCGGGGAGTGAGTCTCTTCGTTTTTGCGCTTTCTGTTTTTTTCTTCTTGGAAAACCGGACAAACAGCGCCGGGTCGATGTCGAGACGCTTGCTCAGATATTTTTCCAAGGCAATTTTGGCGGTGTTGGAGATGAAGACGATGCGGATCTTGTCGCCTTTGCCGGTGACAGAAAATTCCTGGCGGGCGGTATTGACCTGGTCGCGGTTGACGCTGATCAATTCCGAAACGCGCAGGCCCGCCGAAAAAAGCAATTCCAAGATGGACCGGTCGCGCAAAGACTTGATGTCGGTTCCGTCAGCTGCAGAGAGCAGGCGTTCCAATTCGCCGCCGTCCAAAAATTCGATTTCATGCGAGGGGTTTTTGCCCACCTCCAGTTTTTCGGCCGAGAGGGTCTTGATGTCGCGCTTGGCCAGATATTTAAGAAAACTGCGGATGGCGATGACATGGTAGTTTTGGGTTATTTTTTTCAGCTCATTGCCTTTCTCGTCGGTTTTCCGATTCAGATAGATCCGATAGCTGCGGACCAGTTCAGCGGTGATTTCCTGCGGCTGCGTTATCTTGGACCATTCCAAAAAGCGCCGGAGGTAATGATGATAGTTTTCCACGGTTTTTTGCGAGCGGTTGCGCTCGATTTCCAGATATTCCAGAAAATCCGTCAGGAGGTCGTTTAGTTTCATAGAGGCAGTCTTATTGGCTGGCTTCATTGTACTCTAATTTTCACTTACAAAGAAATATATATTGAAAAATGCCTTATTTAAGCCAAAAAATTGCCTTGGTGTGCATAATCACTTTGACAAAGGGGTCTGGCGGTATATACTGGAAAGCAGCTAAAAATTAAGGCTGCGGCCCGTGGTTCGCGACACTCAGTATATTCAAATCGTCGCCGACTTCTGTCGCAAGTCAATTGAAAGGACCCTGTTATTCGCAAAAAATCTCTTTTTTCTTACATTTCCGATTCCATAGGAAGAATTGACTTCAAAAACCTTAATACCAACCTTCATTTCCGCCAACGGAAAGTGGCGAACTTCATAAAGGAGCGCAGAACATTGAAACTGCTCCATCTTCTTCGCAATTACTCGGCTTTTGCGGTGGTAGTATCCAGTTCTTTGCTGGTGTCGGCCACGAACGTCGCGTCAGAAAAGGGCATTAGCGGTCTTTTCGGGTCAGGGGATACATTGGCGGAAACGGCGGCCGTCGCCGCTACCGGCAAGATCAACGGACAGATCAACAGGAATAACGATTTGACGCTGGTTCCATTGGCCAAGGCCAGCACCGCTGTCGAACCGGGAGCCAAGACGGAAGAAGCCAGCCAAGCAGTCATCCAAAACCAAGGAATCATGATGGCGACAGGCGGCGCGAGCCCGATGAAGGATCCGGAGCAGGACGGCGGAGTGGAGATGTATACCGTGCAGTCGGGTGACACATTGGGTTCGATTGCGGCAAAAAACAATGTTTCAGTCAACACGATCCTGTGGGCGAATGATGTCAGCAACGCCGACTCCATAATGCCAGGGGACGTTCTGTTCATTTTGCCGGTGTCCGGAATCAAATATACGATCAAGGCGGGGGACAGTATCGATGCGGTTGCCAGCAAATTCAAGGCTGAAAAGGACAAAATCATCGCCTTCAACGACTTGCCAGCCAACGGAGATCTGGAAGTCGGGAAAGAGATCGTCATTCCGGACGGCCAGGGTGAAGCGCCGAAAACGTCTGCTTCGCAGGGAAATTCCGGACAATCTGTGATTGGAAAAAGGCAATACGCCAATACCCAGGGAGGAACGCCGCAGATTTCAAGCGGAAACATACTGAGAGGCAAGGCCGGCTCAGGACACGCTTTTCCGTATGGATATTGCACGTGGTATGTGGCACAAAAACGGTATGTTCCATGGAGCGGCAATGCCGGAACGTGGCTGTATCATGCGAAAGCTTTGGGCTATGCCACCGGCCGCGCGCCGCGCGTCGGAGCGATCATGGTAACCACGGAAAATATTTATTACGGACATGTGGCCTATGTCGAGAAAGTGAGCGGCGACACGATCACGGTTTCCGAAATGAATTATGTCGGTTTTGCCAGATCTGATCGCCGGGTGCTTTCGGCCTCAGCCAGATATATCAAAGGATTCATATACTAAAATTCTTCCTGGCGACAGCAAATCGCAAAAAACCACGCTGCAAAGACGGCGTGGTTTTTGTCTGTCTAGAGGCAAGAAATAGCGGATTAAGGAGTATTTCTGATATTGCGAAAGTGTGATATAATTTCGGCAGAGAGAAAAATATTAAAATCCTGATGAATTGGATTTTGAAAAACAAAAATTCACCCTGTGAAATCCCGCAAAGCAGGAGTTTTGCCGCTCCAAAAATCGGCACGCAGGGCGAGAAAAAAGGGAATAAAAAGGCAAAGACGCTATTGATCGTCCTGTTTTTGGTGTGCGTTTTTTTTATGACTGTTCCGGCTGTGCATGCTGATAATGGCGGTGTGTTGGGAAATGCGCTTGGTTTGGGAATATCCTTTGTTTTGACGGAAGTGCAGAACCTGGTCGGGAAACTGTTTGCCGTTTCGGCGACGCTTTTCGCGGTGGTGGTTTCGCCGGCGAACATTTCGGGCACCAACGGAATCTTGAACAAGCAGGCAATCAAGGATGTCTGGATCATGGTCCGTGACACGTTGAACATGGCCTTCATCCTGATTCTGCTGTTTTCCGCTTTCTGCACGATCTTCCAGATCGACAGCTGGAATCTGAAAACAG
>JBGQBV010000079.1:0-3558 GCA_041494985.1 Minisyncoccia bacterium | reverse complement strand
CGACAAGATCAAGGAGCCCAAATCCAAAGAGGCTGTTTTTGGGACTCTCGTCCATGGCACCATGAAATTCATCCATACTCCGACACTGATCGCCCCGAAACTGGAAGAGGCGCTGGATTATTTCTCGAAAAAACATGTCCTGCAGCTTTTCTATCTTTATTAGGTAAAGTATAGCTAATTAAGATAGAAAAGGCAAAAAAATACGGTGTTGACAATATTTTAAAGAAGCGATATTATGAATGTATACTAATTCAGTAGGTATTATATATCTTTATGAAATTTTCCACCAAAGCCGAATATGGCCTGAAAGCCATGGCCAACCTTGCCCAGTGCTTTCCCGAACAAAAAACTGCCAAAGAAATCGCGCTGGAAGAGGATATTTCCCAAAAATATCTGGAGCGGCTTATGGGCATCCTGCGGGATGGGGAAGTGGTGAAAAGCACCAAGGGAAAATTGGGCGGCTATGTCCTGGCTCGCAATCCGAAAAGGATTCCGGTGGGCGAGATCATCGAGATCCTCGACGGGGAAATCGCGCCGATGCGCTGCGTGGGAAAATTCTGCGCCGCCGAGCACAAATGCCCGTCCAGCGCCGTCTGGAACACGCTCGGGCAGCAGATAAAGAAGACCCTGTATTCCATGAAGTTAAACAGCTTAATTCGTCCAGTTAAATAATCTTTCTTATGCCAAAAAAGAAAATCTATTTGGATTACGCCGCCACCACTCCGGTCGACCCAAAGGTGCTGTCTACGATGCTTCCATTTTTTTCCAAAAACTTCGGCAATGCCATGTCCGTGCACGGTTTCGGGCAAGTTGCCTTGGAAGCGGTCGACAATGCCCGCACTCTGGCCGCGGCCTTTTTTGGCAGCGCGTCTTCGGAAATAATCTTCACTTCGGGCGCCACAGAAAGCAATAACCTGGTCATCAAGGGCAGCCTGCGCTCATACTGGGCGATTCCCAGGAAGGCAGGGCAAAGGCCGCACATCATCACTACCCGATTCGAACATCATTGCGTGCTGGATGCCTGCAAGTTTGCTGAAAAAGACGGTTTGGCCGAGGTCACTTTTGTTTCTCCCAACAAAGACGGGCTTATTTCAGCCAAAGATGTCGAAAAAGCCATCAGACCGAACACGGTTTTGATTTCCGTCATGTATGTCAACAATGAGATCGGCACGGTGCAGCCCATCGCGGAAATCGGAAAAATGCTGCAAAAGATAAACATAGAAAGAATGGCTGCCAAACTGCCGAAGATAATCTTTCATACCGATGCTACCCAGGCGATAAATTATTTCGATTGCAATGTGAACACGCTCGGTGTGGATCTGCTTTCGATGTCGGCACACAAGATCTATGGTCCCAAAGGCGTCGGTTTGCTGTATATCCGCAAGGGAACGCCGATCAAACGCGTGCAAGATGGCGGCGATCAGGAATTCAAGATGCGCGCCGGCACGCATAACGTGCCCGGCATCGTAGGTCTCGGCGTGGCGATCAATGCGATTAAAACTCCCGCGATGCAGAAAAAAATCAAGGAAATCACCGCGTTGCGCGACTATCTGATCAAAAAAGTGCTCAAGGAAGTTCCGAAAGCATATTTGAACGGATCAGCTGAAAAACGCTCACCCAACAATGCCAATTTCCGATTTGACAACGTGGAAGGGGAAGGATTGATCCTGTCACTGGATCTGGACGGCATCGCGGCTTCGACCGGCAGCGCCTGCTCATCAGGAGCGCTCGAACCTTCACATGTCCTGCTGTCACTGGGCCTCAGACACGAACAAGCCCATGGCAGCCTCCGGATCACGATAGGCAAATACACGACCAAGAAGGAAATCGACACGCTGATTGCGAAAATCAAGGACATCGTGAAGCGGCTGAGAAAAATTTCCGGAAATGTCTTGGCGGATTTCAAGTAAAAAATAATTGTTTTAAAAATAAACGTATGCAAAAATATTCCAAAAAAGTGATGGAACACTTCACGCGGCCGCACAACCAGGGGAAAATGAAAAATCCTGACGGAGTGGGAACCGTGGGCAATCCAAAATGCGGCGACATCATGCGCATGTACATCAAAATCGCCAAAAACAAAAAAGGAGAAGATGTCATCAAAGACATCAGCTTCGAGACGCTCGGGTGCGGTGCAGCCATCTCGACATCTTCGATGGCCACGGACATCGCCAAGGGGAAGACGTTGGACGAAGCGCTAGCAATCACCAATAAGATGGTGGCAGCAGAACTGGGCGGGTTGCCGACAGCCAAATTGCATTGCTCAAACTTGGCCGCTGATGCGCTACACGCGGCAATTGATAATTACAAAAAGAACAAAAAATAAAAAATTTCAATATAAAATAAATTGGCAAAATGGCTTTTATTAGTCATTTTTTCGTATGTGGACAAGCAAATATTGACTTTTGCCACGTTTCGTGCTAGACTTATCGGTCTTAGATTATGGAAAGTTTTTTTGAAAACCAAATAATAGTCGCGAGACTTTAAAGAGCTTGTGTTACCAAGGAGGGCTATATGAGAAACAAAAGTTTAAGAAGTGCCCTAAAAGGACTCATGCTGCTGTTCTTACTTGCCTGGATTGCTGGCATAGGACTATGGGCGCTGAAAGATAAGCAAAGCAATGGTCAACCCAATTGGAGCGTGTGCCAGGAAAAGTACGATAAGCTTTACATCACTAAGGCGTACCCGTGGACTTCGGAATACGATCGCAATACGCACTATCCGGAAACCAGTTTTGTCGGGTTTGAGGTTGAACTTCTAACTCCGATTCAATGCAACGGCAGGCCGATCGACCAGGTAAGGGTGAGCTACGAAAAAATGGGAGCGATTCAGTTAATGTTTCCGGCGTCTCACTATCAGAAGCACACCTACGTCATAAATCGACCGAAATTTTTCACAAGAGACGGCGGATCTGTCGTTTATTTAATGGGCGCCATTAGCGTCGATCTCGAACGCTAAAACAAGGAGGAAAACATGCCGAACATTGAAATCGTGGGTTTTTCTCACAGCGATAAAGAAGTATACGGTATCGTAGACGCAATCAAGGCTTCCTTAAGTGGAACAGAGTACGAAGACGAGGTTGTTATAACGGAGATGTATTCTTATTGTGCCGACCTCAAAGGAAATCAGAAGCCGTTCCTGCGGGTCTGTGATACCGACAATACCCGCCTGCACGAGATAGGCAAGAGACTAAGCACCATACTCGATGTTGAAATGGTGCTGCTGTCAGGATTTCTCGAACGAGTTTGATTCAATTCTTCAACGCAAGACCAGCTCTCAAAGGGATAGTAAAAAAACTATCCCTTTTTTATTTTCAAAAAGCTTAATTATCAAATTTGAATTGATCACAATAAGCAGAGAAGAGTATCCTAGTTAGTGCTTTTTTATTTTAAAAATTATAATTCACCCTAACACTTTATCTGGTTATTTCATTAGGGAATATTAAATACGCAATGTCGCACAATATATCTTTTGCGACATATATAGTAACGAGAGTGCCTTATATATGGCCTTTAACAGCCCATATAGCACCTTCGTACTTTATACTATCAGATATCT
>JBGQBV010000078.1:0-3618 GCA_041494985.1 Minisyncoccia bacterium | reverse complement strand
TCCGGCACCACCAGGTTTACATCCACATCAAGTTTCGTGCCCAAACCGTCGCAACTGGGGCAGGCGCCATACGGCGAATTGAACGAGAACAGACGCGGTTCCAGCTGCGGAAACTCGATGTCATGGATCGGACAGGACAGTTTCTGATTATAAATTTGTTCTATTTCACAAGCTTCGTTGCTTTTTTGATCATTTGAATTTTTTAATTTTGAATTTGTTTGGGATTTGAGATTTTGAATTTGGGATTTTTGCGATGTGCATTTTACTTTCACCAGACCTTCCGACATCTTGAGCGCTCGTTCGACACCTTCAAAAATACGCGTCAGATTTTCCTCATTAACATCGATTTTGTCCACGATGATATCGATGCTGTGTTTTTTGTAGCGATCAAGTTTGATGTCTTTGAAGTCCTCCAGCTTATACGGTTTGCCGTCGACGATCCCTTCGGAAAAGCCGCGCTTCCACATGTCGTCCAACAGTGCCAGATATTCACCTTTTCTTTCTCGCACGATCGGTGAAAGTATCTCAATTGTCTGCGATTTGGCTTTTTCACCCCCGTCTCGCCGGAGGCTTGCCGAGGCGGACATCTCCAGAATGCGGTCCACGATCTCATCCGTGGAAAGCTTGGAAATCTCCCGGCCGCACACCGGGCAATGCGGGATGCCGATCTTGGCAAAAAGCAACCGCAGATAGTCATGGATCTCGGTCACGGTGCCCACGGTCGAGCGCGGATTGTGCGAAGCCGATTTCTGGTCGATGGAAATCGCCGGCGACAGACCTTCAATCTGATCCACATCCGGCTTGTCCATCTGACCCAAAAACTGACGGGCATAGCTGGACAGGCTTTCCAGATAGCGGCGCTGCCCTTCGGCAAAAATGGTATCGAAAGCCAGCGTGGACTTTCCGCTGCCGGAAAGGCCCGTAAAGACGATGAACTTGTTGCGCGGCAGCTCGAGATCGATGTTCTTCAGATTGTGCTCGCGCGCGCCTTTGATGATGATTTTGTCTGCCATATTTTTTGGAAACGCCAAAACTTTCCCCAAAATGGGTACTTGTATATATACTACGTCCGAGATTGTGATAACTTCCCGCCTAAATGCAAGCTGTTCGACATAATACAGCTATCCTGATAAAAAATCAATAAAAAAAAGCCCGGTGAATTTTCGCCGGGCTGGCTGCGCCTAAACCGTATGGATTAAAGTTCTGCAGCATTTTCGCAACATTTTCGCAATATGTCAGTAAGCATCACTTGCGTGCTGTTGATGTCCCATTTTTTCAATTTATCGCGTATTTCAGAACGTTCGAGTTCAGTAAGCACGTTTTCAATCCTGTCCACGCCCCATGCAAAAAGCACCATGTGCGCGATATCCAGCGAAAGACTTACATCATAGTTATTAAAAACGGCCAGTGCTCGTGCATATTGATTGCTAGTCAGTCTGCTTTTCAGGAGCAGCCCGAACTTTTCTTCTGTGTTTACCATATCCGTGCCGAAAACCATGATGCCCCTCCTTCTTCGAACTAAAATATTTTTTAAAAGAACATCTGCTGCCTGCGATATTTATCAGAAAAAAAGAGAAACCTAGGTTTCTCTTTTTGTAATATTCCTATTGAGCTGGTGTCGCGCAAGCTGCGCCGGATGATGTTCCGGCCGTCGTGGTCCCAGTCCCGAATCCCGGAGCCGGAGTCGTGGTCGAAAGCACCTTGGAACATTCCTTCGGAGCAGTGGTGAAGCCGGAGCAGATCGTTTTCAGCAAGCTGGCCGGATCGCGATTGGCACTGACTGCCGTGCCGTTGACGACCAAAGTCGGAGAACCCTGCACGCCATATGCGGTATTGTCGTCCTTGTTCACGGCAAACGGTGGATAGCTGCCATTGTCCCACTTGGTCTGGTCGGCTGCATTGGCTTTGACGGAAAATTGCGCGTCGGTCTGCGCGGTGCAGCTCGCGACTTGGGCGGCATTGATTCCGGCGGTCTTCATGCAGGCGTCGGCCGTCCCCTGTCCGACTTTCAGATAGCAGGTCAGATAGGCGTTCAGCTTTGTCGGCTGATTTTTCTGAATGCAATATTGGCGGAGATTCTCATCGATTTCGTTCGCGCCATGCATCGAATAGTCCACGAATTCCAGGGAGAATTTTATTTTCGAGCCAAGTGCGCTGAGTACCGGCAGGATACCTTTTTCCATCTGTGTGCCGTATGGACAGAAGCTCATCACGAAAAGTTTCACGTCCGGCACGGCCTGTTTCTGGTCAGGAACGCTTTTTTCGGCCGAGGCTGCTGCCGGATTTGTCGCATCCGATTGTTTCTGTGAAGCCTTGTCGATGTCGATCAGCTGTTGGATCAGGTTTTTGCCGTCACGCGTCAGATATAGAGGGATGTCTTGTCCATTCACTGACAAGGTGACTTTATACAGATCTCCTTCCTTCGCGATGTCCTTGATCGTCGCGATCGTTCCGGCCGGCACATTGGCATCAATGAATTTCTGGATCTTGGCTTTGGCCGCCACAAGACCGATATCGGTCGATTTCAAATATTTCGAGTATACGAAACTGCCGACAACCAGGACGATCAGCACCAGAACCGCAATGATGGTTTTCTTGTTTTTGCCCACGAAAGCGCACATTTTTTCCTTGCAGGCCGCACCTTTGCCTTTCCAAACTGCGGAAGCAGAGGTCTTGGCTGCAGTTTCTTTTGTCTCAACTTTGTTTTCGTTTTCCATAATTATGTGGAGTAAATTACGATTTATTACTGATTTAGGCTATCTTTCCGCCTTTAATCATTCTACAAGGCATTAAAAAATTGCACAAGAGCAGTGTTATTTTAATAAATTTTCAATTTCTTTTTGAACTTTGTACCCAGCGCAGTGCTTCAAAATTCCCAAATACGATTGCAGACTTTGATTGAACGAATCTTCGGAAATAAAACCATTTTGCAAATCCTCACCATGATTGCCTAACTTTTTTAATATCCTATGTTTCGTACTTGTTCGTAAAACCTTGTAATACGGCAAAACAATATAGCCCAAAAAATCAATTCCTTGCCGATACTTTCTGATTATTATTTTGTTCGGATGCAAATCAAGTTTAATTTTTTCCCGTAAGAATTCATTGATTGTCAGAATCAGGTTCTGCAAATGATTGCGGTTTTCGCTCAAAATAATAAAATCATCGCAATACCGCAAATAGTACTTTTCTTTTAGGTCGTGTTTTACGAATTGGTCCAGTTCATTTAGATAGATGTTAGCAAACAGTTGGCTGGTCACATTTCCCAGTGGCAGGCCTTTTTCAAAACTGCGGATAATTTTTTCAATCAACCACCTCGCGTCTTCGCATTCGACCTTTGTTTCTATGAATTTTAGCAGAATATCCTGATCAATCGAATCGAAAAACTTTTTTATATCGCATTTGAGCGCAAAGATGTTTTTACGGTTGTTGCAGCTTGATTTTCGACAGAAACTTTCCAATCGCTTGACCGCCAGATGTGTTCCCTTCTCCATCCTGCAAGAATAGGAATCAAAAATGAAACTTTTATCAAAAATAGGATAAAGTATCCTGAAGATGGCATGATGTAAAACCCGATCTCCCACTGTCGCCTTATGGATTCTTCTAAGTTTTGGATCG
>JBGQBV010000077.1:0-3647 GCA_041494985.1 Minisyncoccia bacterium | reverse complement strand
GTAACCGCAAATTCTTGAAGGCGATGCTTCTATAATGGAAGACTTACCTGGTCGATTGCGCGACCAATTTGGAACGGGTCGATATCGCGTTCGCATTCTTATGAATAAGCGGTTGTGGAAACGATTTGATATTGCCGTCGAAAAAGGAATGACGCAAACACCGATCACAACCGCAATCCAACCGCAATCGGAACTTGGGGCGGTTCTTACAGCGTTTGGAAAGCAACAGGAACAAATCATTACATTGTTATCGCGTCCGCAAACGCCGATCGTTTCAGCGACGCCAAGCGATCCCGTTGCAATGTTTCGGGCAATGGTTGAAATGTTCAAAGAAATGCGACCGGCAGCACCGCCCGCGCCCGTTTCCGCTGATATTCCCGCCGAAAAGGCAATGGATTTGATAATGAAAGGCGTGAACCTAGCGCAAAGCCTTGAAGGCGGCGGACGCGAAAAAGGCATGATGGATTTATTGTCCGATGCAATAAATTCTCCGGTTGTTGCAAAACTTTTGGACAATGTTGCTTCGGTCCAACCGGGTGTTCGTTTGCCACCCCCGCAACCGCGCCGCCAAGCACCGGTAGCGCCCGCACAAGAACCCGCCAAGGATACACCGCCCGCACCGGAACCAACCCAAGAACAAATTGCAGCGGAACAAATGAAGCGAACACAAGGAATTATTCTATGGTTGCTTGACAAGGCAAATCACGGATCAAGCTTTGAGACTTACGCCGAATGGGCGTTTGATAATTTGTCGCCGCCTTTGATCCAAGGACTTTTGGCGGAAAGCGACCCGGTTGCGTCAATGACGACGTTTGTTCCGCAAATTGCGTCACAAAAACAATGGTTTACACAGTTAATTGACGAGTTGCGACAATTGGTTAATAGTGCGTCCGATGCGGCCCATATAAATAGCCCCGATGTATCTGGACGGTTCGCTTCCCCCATCGACGCTAATGCAAATCCCGAACGGGATAGCGGGGGTGCAAGCGACTTTGGACAAGATGAAGGAATTGGTTAAAGCGGGGCGGGTCAATCCAACCATTCGATCGAAAGCGTTGGCGCTTACAGATCATATTCCGCAAAAGGATCGAATGGGAGAAATTCGTGCGCTATTCGATTTTGTGCAAAACGAAATCCGATACGTCCGCGACATTCATGACGTTGAAACATTGCATTACGCCGAACAAGTCATGGCGCAAGCATCCGGCGATTGCGATGATAAGACGGTTCTTCTCGCAAGTTTGCTTGAAACTATCGGCCATCCGGCGCGATTTATGGCCGTAGGTTTCAAACCCGGCGAATTCTCTCACGTTATTGTAGAAACGCAAATCTTTTCGCCGCGCTTACGGAAAAACGTTTGGTTTCCGCTTGACGCAACGGAACCGTATCCGATGGGTTGGCGTCCGCCTAACATTGTGGAAGCAATGCCTTGGCATATTTGAAGGGTTGAACGAATGTATTTGGGCAAAGCACAACCGATTACAACGTTTCAACGTCCGCCAACAATGTTTGGCACGCAAACGTTTGGACCACAAAAGACGGCGATCAATGTTCCGTTGAAACCCATTCCGGGTTATAGCTCGGTAAAGGTTTCACCGGCAGCGGCGGCAGCGTATCGCTATACGTCTTATTATCCGCAACCAAAATCACAAAATCTTTTCTATTATCTGCCGAATATGGTTGGGTTGCATGGCGTTCAATTGGGCGCGGGCGGCGCAATGCCCGGCGTTGCGTCCGGTGCGGCTGCCGGTGCTGCCGTTGGCGGTCCTTGGGGTGCGGCGGTTGGCGCGGTTATCGGATTAACGGCGGGATTGCTTGGCGGCAAAGCGCACTATTCGCCTTGGAATTTTCTCTATGATGATTATCCCCAACACATTTATGAAAACGAAATCACCATAAACGGATTGCGGAATGCTATCGCCCGTTATACCGGAGCACCGCAAAACCCGGACCCGCCTATTTATTCCAAAAAGGGCGGCCCGCAATACCAAGCATCAATGCAAGCGATCGTTCCGAAATACGTTCCCGGTTCCGAAAGTCAAATCGCTGCTTACGATCGGCGATTGAATGAAGCGGGCGGCGCTTACGAAACAACGGTCAAACAACAGATTTCCCTTGCACCGCAATTGCAAGCGGAATTGCAGAATATGCAACAAACGCGGGCAATGATGCCAACGCAACCCGCATCCGGTTCCGCGACCGCGCCGATGCCTTATGGTCCGCCCGGTGCTGCACCCTTTGTTGCGCCGCAAGGTCAAACGGGATCATTGCAACCGCCGCAACTATCACCCCAATTCATGCCGGGTCCGACGATGACGCCGGGTTCTTATGGACCCGCGCCGCAAATGGCCGATATGTTTGGCGGATCGATGACCGGATATATGCCTTATATCTTAGGTGCGGTTGGATTGGCCGCAATTCTTTTAGGACAAAAGAGCGGCGGGTCAACCCGAACCGTTTATCGTTCTCGACCGCGACGCCGGAGGTAATTGCAATGCAAATGCCAGCATCCAATCGCGATATGGTTTTGAATGGATGGTTCGATTTCCTTGTACCGGATTTCATGACAAGTTCATCCGGTGCCGCACCATCCGCGCCGGTCGTATCAACGCCATCGGACACCGGATCAAGTTTTTGGTCTAATGTTCCGTCATTTCTTACGGCGGGATTGAATGCGTTCACCGCAACGCAATTGATCCAAAACCCCGCTATCGCATCGGCGATGTTGCGTCCCGCTGGCGTTGGTCCAGTCAATCCTTACGGTATTCCGTCCGGTTCCGTGGTTCAACCGGGCATAACGCCGATCCAAGCACAATATCCGCCAGGAACAACATTCGATCCATATGGCAGACCGATTGCGCCGTCCGCGTTACCGGCAATGATGCCATTGATCCTGATAGGCGGCGGTGGATTACTTTTAATCGCTTTGATGATGGGGAAACGCTAATGCAACTCGCAGACAGTCAAACCGATACGACATTTCAAACGGACATTGGCGCAACCGGCGTTACCCCCGATTGGGTGACGGCGCTTTCAAATCTTGCGGCGCAAGGTCTCAACCTTGTCGGCCAATTGAAATTGCAAGATATGAATTTGAAATTGATCGGTCAAGGCAAAGCGCCGCTTACAGCCTATCAAATGCAATCGATGGCACCACAATTGAATGTCGGATTGGCGTCAAGCGCACAAACGACATTGTTTTACGTTCTTGGCGGCGGTGCTGCCGTCATTCTTTTGGCGTCATTGATGAAACGCTCAAGGCGATAAGACAATGGCCGTTACATTAGACCCGGCAGACGTGCCTAGTTGGTATCAATTCGTTACGCAATTCGATGATACCTATAAGTCGTTTTACGACAATTATAACGCGCTTATGTATTTGGGTCCGTACATTCAAAACAATCATCCCGAATTGTTGTCGCAATATAATGCGATGCTGCAATCCGGTTCGGTCAATGCAAGCCAATTGGAAGGTCTCAAAGCAACGCGCGATTACGTTTATTCTTGGTTGCAATGGGTTCAAAGCGGCGCGTCGGATGTAACGGGTTTTGTAACTGGCGCGGCGCAATCCGCCTATGATTGGGCGAAGAAATCGTTAGGCTTAGGCGATATGGGTTTCGTTCCCGTCGCGGTTGCCGTTGTCGGGG
>JBGQBV010000076.1:0-3702 GCA_041494985.1 Minisyncoccia bacterium | reverse complement strand
GGATTTTCCGGCGGCCGTTTTGATCCGGTCGGCGAAAATCGAAGGTGTGGACTACAAAAAAACCAACGGCCCAGGGAAGCTGTGCAAAGTTTTGCAAATAGACCGCAAGCTGAACGGTCTGGACATCACTAAAGGAGAAAAGCTGTGGATCGAACCCGCCGATGTCGAAGCCATGGCAGGCCAAGAAATCCAGGCGGGCAAACGTATCGGCGTCGAATACGCCGGGCGTTCCAAGGAACATCTGTGGCGTTTTTCGCTGGCTGGGCGGGAATAAATCGAAAAGAGGTATGTAATAAGTTAAGCTGATAATTTTAAAAAATAAACATATGTACGAAGCGCAAAAATTCGATGACCTGCTCGGACTGGAAGGTTTCTCGGAGAAGCTGCTCAAAAATCATTTCACCCTGTATGCCGGCTATGTCACGCACGTGAACAAGGCGCTGGACGCCATGGAGCAGATGGCCAAGGAAGACAAGATGGCCACGCAGGCCTATGACGAGATGAAACGCCGCTTCGGTTGGGAATTCGACGGGATGCGCCTGCACGAGCTCTATTTCGAAAACCTGATGAAAGGCGGCTCGGCGCTGGAAGAAAAGATGGCATTGACCAAGAAAATCGTGGCCGACTTCGGTTCGGTGGAAAATTGGACGAAGCAGTTCAAAGCGACCGCTTCGATGCGCGGCATCGGCTGGGTGATTTTGTATTATGATCAGACGGCGGACAAACTGTTCAACGTCTGGATCAACGAACACGACGGGGGGCACTTGGCCGGCTGCGTGCCGATTCTGGTGCTGGATATGTTCGAGCATGCCTACGCGACGGATTATGAAATCAAAAAAGCCGACTATATCGAAGCTTTTATGAAAGTGATCTGTTTTCACACGGCCAATTCTAGATTCGCCAACGCCAAAGCGTAATCAATTTTTGGCAATAAAAAACCAACCGTAGATCCGGTTGGTTTGGGGCGGTTTTTAAACCACCAGTGTCAGTTTTGTTCTGCAAAGAATTTTTCGATTTCTTCGAGCGTTATCCGCTGGCTTTCTTCAGCGGACACATTTTTAGCCGGGTTGCCTTTGGTGACCTGGGCGCCCATCACGAGTCTCCAGGCTCCGGCTTTCAGCGCGTCATAGGCGCTCGTCACCCGCTCCTGATGGTCTTTGGCCATATGCGGGCTGCGGATGCCGGGAGTGATAAATTTGTAGCGGTCGCCGAACTGTTCCTTGAGATATGCCAGCTCTCTGGGACTGCATACCACGATCTCAATCGGGTTGTTGCTTTTGAGAAGTATTTCAAAATCCGTGAGAGCCTCGGCAATCTTGTGCGCCGCATCTAAGCCGTAGCGAAGGTGGATTTCCTCGGCCGAAATATCGGTCAGGGTGTCGACCAGCGCGATTTTCGTGTCTGGCAGCGCTTCTTTCACTGCCAGCAGCGATTTGGCTGAAACAGTGGATGTCACTGTGACGATATCCGGATTGTAAGAGCGGTAATGCCGGAGCGTGTTCCTGTTTGTGTCTGAAACATCGGCGATTTTCAGGTCGATGAACTTTTCAGTGCCAGCCGGCAAGATTTCATCAATCATGCCGAGAATGGCCGGCCCGACATAGGGGAAATGCAACGCGTCATTGAGCTTGATGGTGCCGACCAGACGCTTGGCCATATCACTTGCCATGATTTGCGACAACCTCAGGATCAACTCCTCACCATTCTTAAATCCATCCATTGGCAAAATCACAACTCTCGTGCTTTCCTTCATTGTAAACCTCCTTTGCGTTGATATATTTTGTGTAGTTATGTCAAAAAACTCCGCCATTCGACGGTTTCATAAGATAACAAAATATTTCATATATTGCAAGAGGAAACAGGTAGTCTGGTTATTTTTTGCCCATGCAAATCTGCAAAAGCGCCATGCGGACATAGAGTCCGTTTTTAGCTTGTCGGAAGTAGGCCACCCGTCTGTCCTGATCCACTTCCGGGCTGATTTCGTGCACCCGCGGCAGCGGATGCATCACGATTGATTTTTTCGGCAGTTTTTTCAGCGTGTCTTTGTCGATGCTGAACGAATCCTTCACTTTATTGTAAAGACCGAGCGATGCGAACCTTTCTTTTTGTATCCGGGTGACATAGAGGACGTCCGCTTGCGGCAGGATTTTTTCCAGATACTCGCCTTCAATGAATTTTATTTTCCTGCTTCGCAGCATTTTTCGATATTCTTCCGGCAAGCGCAATTCTTTTGGCGAGATCAAATAGATTTCGATGTTTTTGAAAATAGACAGCAGGATTATCAGCGAATGGACGGTCCGGCCATAGAGTAAGTCGCCGACCAATGCGATTTTCAAATTGTGCATCCGTCCCAATTCCTTTTGGATGGTGTAAAGATCCAGCAATGCCTGGGTCGGGTGCTCTCCCGAGCCGTCGCCGGCGTTGATGATCGGCACCGGGGAAGCCGCGGCGGCCCGGGCAGCGCTGCCGTTTTCCGGGTGGCGCAGCACGATCGCATCGGCGTAGCCTCCGACAACGCGCACCGTGTCCTCGATCGTTTCGCCTTTGATGGTCGAGGAAAAATCGCGGGCATTTTCGGTCGTGATGATCTGGCCGCCCAATTTCAGCATCGCCGTTTCAAACGAAAACCGAGTACGTGTACTCGGTTCATAGAACAAGGTGGCTAATATTTTTCCTTTGAGCACTGGCGGCACTTTTCCGTTTTTGTTCTGCTTCTCGAGCTTGGCGGCAATAGTAAAAATTTTCTTCAAAGTTTTCTTGTCCAGAAATTGTTGCGTGGTCAGGATGTGCTGCATATCTTGATTATACCCAATTTCTGTATTCATTGCTAGCAAACAAAAAAGTCCCGAAAGGGACCTTTTTATTTCACTGAGCGGGATACCAGAATCGAACTGGCGCCCTAACCTTGGGAAGGTCATGTACTGCCACTATACTAATCCCGCGTAAAATTAGTATATAGAAAAAAATTACAGAAGGGAAGCTTCCCTGAAATCAGCCTTAATATGGACAAAAAAAGTTTTTCAGATATAATAAGAAAAGTCATAAAGAGAAAGGGGTCGGGAAAATGGGAGCTTTCCCGGGGTGGAAGTATTGAAACCGCAAGGTTTTAAGGAGTCCTATGGCGACAAAGCGGGTATCGTATAATGGTTCATTATGCTAGCCTTCCAAGCTGGAGATGGGGGTTCGATTCCCCCTACCCGCTCAAAATCAGAAAAGTTCCAACTTGTTTGGAGCTTTTTTGATTTTCAATGTGTGGCTGCAAGCAGATTGACTCCGCTTGCGTAGGGAAGGTATAATGTCTTTGTGTCGGGGTAATTTAAAAGCATAATTTTTAAAATTAAAAAAGTATGGAAATGGGCAAACTGGAAGGGACGATCTACGGCTATAACAAAAAAACTTTGGCAAGCGTCGCTGCGCTGGTAGTCGTCGCCGGAATCGCTTTCTATGGAGGTGCTAAATATGAGAAGAACAAACTTGTCAAAATGGGGTTGACGAAAAACGCAAACGACGTGTGTTTCAATTCCAAGAGCCAGGCGATTGAAACAGTGGCTGGGGAAGTAGCATCAGTAGGCGATAATTCCGTGACAATCAAAAAAGCTGACGGATCCACGTTGGAAGCATCCATCGCCACCACGACAAAAATCGGAGCAAAGGGCGACACGCTGGCAAGTTTTGCAGTCGGCCAGCAGGTGACTGTCAAAG
>JBGQBV010000075.1:0-3734 GCA_041494985.1 Minisyncoccia bacterium | reverse complement strand
TTTTGCGAGACCGCCGCCACAAACCGGCCTTCCGAAGCAAACGTCAGCATATCGATGCCTAGGAGACCGGAGAGCGCCTTGGTTTCTTTTTTGTACGGCAGCCATTTTTCTTCCAAAACGACTTTAACTTTGGATTTCTCCGCCATTTCCACGATGTTGGCCGCCAGCCCGCCGCGGGTCGGATCTTTGGCCGCGTGCACATATCTGCCGACCGCCGCCATCTCCCGATTGATCGGTTGGGAATCAGTCTGGATCTTTGACCTGTAGCCGAAGCGCGCGCTGAGCAGCGCCACCGTGTGCTCGCCCAAATCGCCCGAAACGATGATCACGTCGCCGGCTTTTATGCCGCCATTAGCGATCACTTTTGCCGCCAGACCCACGCCGGCCGTCGTGATCTCGATCTTGTCGATTTTGCCTTTCTCGGTCACTTTGGTGTCGCCCGTCACGATCGGCACGCCCGCCAATTTGGAAACATCCTGGATGGACTGGATGATTTTGAAAAAATCTTTCTTGGGAAAGCCTTCCTCCATCACGATGCTCAGCGAAATGCCGAGCGGTTTGGCGCCCATTACCGACAGATCATTGATCGTGCCGCACGCCGCAATTTTCCCGATATCGCCGCCGGGGAAAAATATCGGATCGACAATGAAGGCGTCCGTCGTGAACAGCAGCTTCTGTTTTCCCGATCCAGCCTTCGCTGAAGCTACGGCGGATAAATCAAAAGCGGCTGCGTCGTCTTCGCAGTTCTTCCATTTGCCCGTGCCGTTCAAAATTTTGCGGACATTGCTGATAAGTTCCCAGGATTTATACCCGCCGCCGCCGTGATCCAATTCGATATTTTCCTCCATATATTTTTCTTATTTACCGCTATTAAATCTATACTCCGCGTTGCAGGCCCCTTCATCGGAAACCATGCAGGGTCCGTAGGGTTTTTCCGGCGTGCAGGCTTTGCCAAACATCGGGCATTGCTGGGGCGTCAACAAAGCGCGGATGACTTCCCCGCAGCGGCAGCCGGTCGGCTTTTTCGATTTGGAAAAGTCCACTTTGAACAAAATATCCTTGTATTTTATTTTCGCGTTCAGTTTGGGGTTTCTCACTTCCAAACCGGAATTGGGAATGATTCCAAACCCGCGCCAATTGCCGTCACTGACGACGAATTCCTCCTTCAACAATTTGCGCGCCGCCGGATTCCCCTCGGGACGGACGCTGCGGACATATTCGTTTTCCACTTCTTTTCTGTTTTCCGCAATTTGTTTGAGCAGCATATATATTCCCACCAAAACATCTTCTGCCTTGAATCCGGTGATGACCTGCGCGATGTGCATATGCTCATACGGCGCCGTGCCGACAATCGTGGACACGTGGCCGGGGCTCAAAAATCCGTCGATTTTTATTTCGCCCATCTGCAAAAGCGCATCCATGGCCGGCAAGAAAAGTTTGTGCGAAGAATAGACTGTCAGACCTTTTTTCAAAGCCACCGCCGTCATCGGCGCCGTCGTGTCAAAACCCAGACCGAAAAAGACCAGCTCCGGAATATCTTTTTGTATTTCCAGCGCTTCCTCAATCGAATAGACAGAAAATATTTTCGCTCCGCGCGAACGCGCCTGTTCCAGGCTGCCGAGATAGCCCGGCACCCGCAGCATATCGCCATAGGTCGCAATCGGTATTCCGGCCGACGCCAGACTCACCGCCGCATCGATGTCTTCCTGCGCCGTCACGCACACCGGACAACCCGGACCGGTCAGCAGCGCCACGTTTTTCGGCATCAATTTGCGGATCCCATTGCGGCTGATCGCCTGTGTGTGGGTCCCGCACACTTCCATAATAGAAACGTTGCGCTTGATCCGGGCGCCAACGCTATGGATCTTATCGACAAGTTCATTTAGTGATTTTTCCGGCTTTTTCATATTCTTTGAGCACTTCCCAAGCATCTTCCTGCGTCAGTTTTTGGATGGCGAACCCGGCGTGCACGATGACGTATTCCCCTTTCGCCACGTCCGGCACTAAGGTCACGTTGATTTCTTTTTTTATGCCGCCAAAGTCAGCAGTCGCCTGCTGGCCGTCAGTTGCGACGATTTTCCCCGGAAATGCCAGACACATAGATATTATTACGCTTTACCGTCGCTGCCGAAATATTTGATCTTCTTCATGACTTCGTTCTTCACCGCCAATTGGGCGGCGCCCAAAAGCTTGCGGATGTCGAAAGAAATGTCGTTCTGATCATGCACCGATTTCACCAGACTGTTGACGAAAGCCAGCCGCGTCGCCGTGTCCACGTTGAAGCAGCAGATGCCGCGCGCGATGACTTCCTTCACTTTCCCGTTTTCCCAATCGGACGCGCCATGCAGGATGAGCGGCACGGAAACATTCTTATGGATCATTTCCAGCCGGGCGAAGTCAGGTTCTTTGCGTTCCTTGAAAAATCCGTGCGCATTGCCGATCGCCACCGCCAAAGCGTCGATGCCGGTTTTTTCCACGAAAGTCTTGGCTTCCATCGGATCGGTCATGTATTTGTCCCAGTCGATCTCGCCCATTTCCGTCTCACCGATATACGGCACGCTGCCCAACTCACCCTGGACGCAGATGTTTTTTTCATGGCAGAACTGCACGACTTTTTTCGTCATGTTCATGTTGTCTTCGAATATTTTCCGAGATCCGTCATACATCACCGACGGAAAACCGATTTCCGCGCAGCGTTCGACGATTTCCAGGCTCTTGCCGTGATCCAAGTGGATGCCGACCGGAACTTCCGGCGCGTAAAATTCGACGATGTTTTTGATCAGATTGAAAAGCGCCCGGCCGCCGGCGTATTCCAAGGTTTTCTCCGTCATCTGGATGATGATCGGGCTGCGCATCTCCTTGGCGGCATCGATGATGGCCCGCGTGGTTTCGAGATTGGTCGTGTTGAAAGCGCCGACGGCATAGCCGCCCTTCTGGGCTTTGGTGAGGATTTCTTTGACGTTGACTATCATAGTTATTACGGATCTGATTAATTTTTATCTATTATTTTCGCGATCTTGATGAATTCCGCCGGCACCAGGCTTTCCCGGCCGATCAGCACGCCGTCCATCCCCGGCGCCAGGCAGACCTGCGCGACCGTGGCCGCTTTGACGCTGCCGCCGTAGAGAATATTGATCTTGTCGGCGACGGCCGGCCCGTAGGCATCCGTGAAGATCTTCTTCAGCAAAATCCTGACTTCCATGACTTCATCGCAAGACGGAACGGCGTCGCTGCCGACGGCCCATACCGGTTCATACGCGATCACGACCGAACTCATTTTGGAAGCGGGAATTTCCGCCAAACCTTCCTTGATCTGCTGTGCGATGACCGCCGCGGTGCTGTCCGCCAAACGCTGTTCTTTCGTTTCCCCGATGCAATAAACCGGCTTGAGACCGCTTTTCAGCGCTGACTTTATTTTCATATTCGCAATCGCGTCGGTTTCCGCAAAATATTTCCGCCGTTCGCTGTGCCCGACGATCACATATTCCGCCTCCAGATTTTTCACCATCGGCGCAGAGACCTCTCCTGTATATGAACCTCTCTCTTCCCAAAAGATGTTTTGGGCGCCGATCGAGACCGTTTCCGTTTTCAATTTTTTGACGAAACTTTCGATATGGACGGCCGGCGGACAAAGGACGATGTGCGCATCGGCAATTTCCGCGCCTTTCATCTCCTTTTTGAACGACTCGAAATACCGGTCGCGTTCAGCGAGCGTGAGGATGTTCATTTTCAGA
>JBGQBV010000074.1:0-3735 GCA_041494985.1 Minisyncoccia bacterium | reverse complement strand
TACCTACAAGTCAACGACTTGCAAGGGGCGGTTTTTTTTATTGTATTTTTGTCTTATGCTTTATGCTCCATGATTTTCGTGCCGTCTTTGGTATCTTCGATGATGTAGCCTTTCTTTTCGATCAGCGCCCTGAGATCGTCGGATTTTTTGAAATCTTTGCCTTGGCGCGCGTCTTCTCTTTTTTGGACCAAGTCTTTGATTTCCTGCGGAATTTCGGCTTGTCCGGAAAGAATCAGGCCGAAAACAGCATTCATTTTTTTCCAGAGGGCTAGGATACCCTTTGCGCTTTCACCTGAAAGTTGTTCGCTTGCCATCAAAGAATTAGCTTCGGAAATTAATTTATAAAGTACGCTTAAAGCAAGTGGTGTGTTAAGATCATCATCCATGGCGGCTTCAAATCCTTCGATATATTTTTGATTGTCCCATATCGCAGAAGTTGGTATTTTTCTAGAGGATATTGCTTCCAAATTCAAAATAAAATCATTTATTTTCTGGATATTCTTGTGTGCCTGTTCAAGTGCGTCCCAGGAAAAATCCATCTGCGAGCGATAATGCGAGGAAAGAAAAAGCAGCCGCAGATCCATGGCGGAAAAGCCTTTTTCCCTGATGTCTTCCAGGGTGTACAGATTGCCTTTGGATTTGCTCATTTTTTCGCCGTCCACAAGCAGGTGCCTCGCGTGCAGCCAATAGTTCACGAATTTTTGTCCGGTGTAGCACTCGGTCTGCGCGATTTCCGCTTCGTGATGCGGGAAAATATTATCCTCGCCGCCGGTATGGATATCAATGGTGTTGCCCAGATATTCGGTGCTCATCGCGGAGCATTCGATGTGCCAGCCCGGATAGCCGATTGACCAAGGTGAATCCCATTTTAGTAAATGTTCTTTTGGGGCTTTCAACCACAACGCGAAATCCCAAGGATTTTTCTTGTCCGGGTGTTCCTCGAGGCGCGCGCCGACTTTCAGATTCTCCAAAGTGTTGCCGGAAAGTTTGCCGTAATCCTCGAACTTCGTCACATCGAAAAAGACATTGCCATTCTTTTCATAGGCGAAACCTTTCGCGACCAGGCCCTCGATGATTTTGATCATCTGCGGGATGTGAGCAGTGGCGCGAGGAAAATAGTGCGCCGCAAGAATGTTCATTTCTTTTTCCGCGGAGCGGAAATATTCCTCGTAGAATTTTGCAATTTCCTCCGGGGTCTTTTTCTCTTTGAGCGCGGCCTTGAGCAGCTTGTCTTCGCCGCTGTCGCCCTGCGCCACGTCATCGGCCGTGAGATGCCCGACGTCGGTGATATTCTTGATCATGCGGACTTCATAGCCGGCATATTCCAAATAGCGCCGGGTGATATCGGCCAGCACGAATGTCCTGAGGTTGCCGATATGGATATATCCATAGACCGTCGGTCCACAAGTATACATCCCGACTTTGCCGGGATTGATGGGAATAAACTGTTCTTTTTTCTTATGTAAAGTGTTATATAGATTCAGCATACATTCAGTTTACAGCCATTTTCTCACCTTGAACAGTATGATCGTGAAGATCGAGATGACCAGCATGATAGTGGTATGGATCCAAAACACTCCCGGGTTGCTATGAAACGGGATGTTGGTGCTCATGGACATGATGTTCGAATAGACCGTGATCGGCAGGAAGATGGCGTTGAAGATCGTGAGCACTTTCATCGTGAGGTTCAGTTTGTTGGAAAGCAGGGAATTGTTGGTTTCCTCCATCGACTCGATGGTTTCCTTGTTGCTTTCCAATGCGTTCCAGAGGCGGATGTTGGTGCCGATCAGGTCCTGGAAATATGGCATAAGCTCCGAATCGACAAATTCCGATTTCATCTGCGTGAGGGACTCGATGATGTGCCGCTGCGGCTTGAGCGTCCGGCGGAAATTGAGGATGTCGCGCTTGACCACGGAAATCTCGAAAACCATTTCTTTTTCCTTGCCGTTGAAAACCTGGTCCTCGATGTAGAGCAGTTTCTCATGGATGTGGTCGAGGCTCGGGAAAAGCGAATCCAAAAGCAGTTCCAGGATCTTGTATAGCAGGTGCGAAGGCGTCTTGCTCATATACAGCCGGCGTTTGCCTTCGTTTTCCGCCAGAGACCTGAAAAATTCTTCCAGCTGGAAGATGCCGTCTGTGTGTCCGGTGATCAGATGATCTTTGGTGATGACGATGTCTAGTTCTCCTGGATAGGTCGTGCGGCTTTTTTCGTTGAAAAGCGGGATATGCACCGTCAGAAACAGGCAATTGTCATATTGCGTGGCTTTCGGGCGATAGGTCGGCGTGACGAACTCCTCGATGGCCAAGGGGTGGATGTTGAAATTTTCCTGCAGGTATTGCACGTCATCCGCACCCGGATCCGAGAAATCGATCCAGGTCAGTTTTTTGAATTTGATGGTTTTCATTTTTGGTTTTTGTTTGAGGGGATAAATATTTTTCTAATTATACCTCATTTTGCGCAATTGACAAAATATCCGGCATCGAATATCCTGTAGCTATATGAAAAAGGTGGTACTTTTCAGTATAAGGGTATACCAGAAGGTGCTTTCGTTGGATAGCGGAATCCCTTCTTTTTTTCATTCAGGGCGGGTTTGCCGTTTTCATCCGTCATGCAGCCAGTATACGCATGAGGCGGTTGAGCGGTTCGGCGTTTTCAAAGGTTTTTGGCTCGGAATCAAAAGATTCATCAGATGCCATCCGTGGAACGACGGAGGATATGATCCTGTGCCGGAAAAACGATAAAAACAATAACCCAGATCTTTAAAAAATAAATAGGCCGAGAAAGGGGTGATCGCATGGCTGTGGCGCTTGTTCAGGAAAATAACTGCGGCAAGGTTATAAAATCGAACAAGGATCGAAGGAATTGCCTTGAGAGAAAAACCTCAGGGGATACGACCTGCCACGAATGTCCTAAGACAGCAGTAGAAGCGCAGGCAGCTAGATAGTTTTCTAAAATCGTAGTAGTCAAAAGGGAGGACACACGATGCCAACAGCAACAGCAGCAAGTGCAGAGAGCAAGATTGCAGAGCAGAGGAAGCTAACCGGGAAAGAAGAGGCAATACTAAATGACAAGTACGTTGGCATCGACCATTTTGTCATGAGCAAGTGTTGTCCGACGCATCCCACGATCAGCGCGGGTAAGAAGGGACGGATTTGTTTTTCCTGCAAGAGTCTGCAGGAGTGAAGGCGGCGGACATAGCCAAAAAAAAGCAAAGCAAAGAAAATAAGACTTTGATAAGAAAAATAGTAAGCAAAGGTCGTTTTGATGACGGATGGAGAAGCATATGCTGCAGAGCATATACCATCGTCCTTGAAACGGCTGACGGAGAAAAAAGGATTTGTTCCTCCTGTGAAGAGCTTCAAGGCTCTTAACCAACACAGCCAAGGACAAAAGACAGCGCAGATTCGAAATCGAACTGCGCTTTTTTATTGGTCAAGATGCTGATTAGCACTCGGACTTGACGACTGCTAACCGATTATATATAATGAAAATAAATAGATTTGGATTGTATTACAAAGCATCCAAAAGCTAAGAAGCTAACGCCTAAAAAGCTAAAAGCTGCCCTTATGAACCAAAGACAAGAAAAAATTCTCTCAGCGGTGATCGAAAAATATACGCAGACGGCCATCCCGGTCGGTTCGCAGATTTTGGCGGGCGAATATGATTTCAAGGTGAGCACAGCAACACTCAGAAATGACATGATGGCTTTGGAAAAAGAAGGCTATCTCTATCAG
>JBGQBV010000073.1:0-3850 GCA_041494985.1 Minisyncoccia bacterium | reverse complement strand
GATTTCCGGCAGGACGTCCGCCACGCCCTCTCCCCAATCCATAACCCGCCCGCCGTGATTGGAAACCACCAAGGCGGCCGCGCCGGATCTGACGACTATTTCCGCATCCTCAACGCTCATGATGCCTTTGAAAATAACCGGTTTTTTTGTGGACGCCACTATTTCCCTGAGTTCTTCCTCGCTTTTGCGGAAGACCGGCTTGCCGCGCAGTGCCCAGTTCTGCGAGCCGTATCCGTCCAAATCCACGCCGATCGCCAGCACATCCGCCTGCTCTGCTCGCTTGATCAGCTCGAGCAATCTTTTCTGTTCTTGCGGCTTAAACATGGGAATGCCCCAGCCGCCCATTTCCTTGATGATCTCCACGCCCGGATGATCCGGAAAATCAACCGTATTGCCGCTCATGCCGATCGTCCCGAAAAGTTTCGCGCCCAGTATCATATTTTTTTGGAAATCCTCTTCACTCATGGCGTCGTTCAGGCTGATTTTCACACCGGAAACGCTCGTGACCATGACCGGCATGGCTATTTCATGACCCAAAAATTTCGTTTTCAATTCCGGTTCCTTGTGCGATTTGATGACGCGCATCTTCAGGCGATATTTTTCCAGCGCCTTAAAATTGGCGTCCCAAGTCCGGCCTTGTCCGGCGCCGCCCATGCCGATCGCCCGCCCATATTTCATGCCCATGCACAGCCGCTCCGGATTGCCGTCGCAAACCTTGTTCACGGAGCATACTCCGGCCAGTTTCGCCCGGCCGACATCCCGATAATTCTCAACATCTTTCTCTTTCCGCATTTTTTCCTTTTCCATAAATTAAAAAATGCTTAATTTATATCGCTTCGCCATAGAAGCAAAAAAAACCTTTCTCTAATTCGTACTGTTCCCAAAGCGGACAGGCGGCGCAGATACATCCCTTGTTCGGGAGAGTGCAGGCACTCTTGCCTTTCGCGCAATAAAGGACTTCTCTTTTTTCTTTGGCGCATTCATCGTATGTCGGACATCTCGGGCAAGCACATTTTTTCGTATTTGCTTCGCTGTTTTCCACTTTGGACATATATTTTTGCGAGAATCAAAAATTAAAAAATATGGAAAGTCCGAAGATGGCATGCACTGACGCGACGATGATCGTGGTGACGGCCAAACGCGGATGCCACTTGAAAGGGACGACGTGTATGCCCTTGAAATTCAAGGCTCCGATGGTCGCCGTACACAGTATCAGCAAAAAAGTGAATATCCCCCCATACATAACCAATGGCTTTCCTAAAAACAAGGTGAGTGCGATATTATGGATCATATATATATTTTATTCGACGATTATCTTGCCCAGCATGGAAGGATGGACGGCGCAGGAATAATCAAAGGTTCCGACCGTATTGAAGGTGAAGGAAAACTTCTGTCCCTGACCCAATAGGCTGGAATTGAAGGTCGCGGATTTGATCTGGTGCGCAACCGCATCATTGTTGGTCCAAGTCACAGTCGTGCCTTTTTTGACGGTCAGCGAAGCCGGATTAAAAGCGAAATTCTGGATGCTGACAACATTGGAAACTGCTGGTGTTTGTGTTCCCTGTGACGGCGCCGGACTAGCAGGATTGGATGAATTGCCCGGAGTTCCTCCAGACAAGCTACAGCCGCCCAAAACGAGCGCGCCCATAACTGCCAAGGCGGGAATTATGATTTTTTTCATATTTTTTATCTTAAGGCTTAACTTATTGCAAAAATAGTACACCCCGATGGACATTTTATTACCGGCATGGAACATCACCCATGGATATCGGCATGATGCCGACAGTCGGTCATGCCGCTATTTTTTTCAAATTTTCTCCGTAGAGAGTCACTTTATTCCTGCCACCTGTTTTTGAGGCATACATCGCCAGATCGGAAAATTTCGTCATCTTGTCCAGAAAATCTTTCGCGTCCCTTTCAGAATATCCGTCCCATTCTGCCAACTGATCCGTGCCGACAACACCGATGCTCACGGTCTTGTTCAGGCTGATTTCTTCCCCTTTTTCATCAACAATTCCTATTTCATGATTTTTGACCGCGCTCCGGATCCTTTCAGCCAGCTCCTGTGCTGTCTCGGAAACAGTGTCGGGTAAAAAAACCACGAATTCTTCTCCACCGAAACGGTAGACGATGTCGGAACTGCGCACCTGATCCCTTATTATGGCAGCCATTTTTTTCAAAGCCATGTCCCCTGCTGGATGGCCAAAAGAATCATTGACTTGCTTGAAATGATCAAAATCAATCATCAGCAACGAACAGTTTTTTCCACTTCTTTGCTCCATGCTGAGCAGCTGCGGAAGTTGCTCTTCGTACGCTTTCTTGTTGCGCAGCCCGGTCAGCGGGTCTATTTCTCTTTCCTTGTTAGCTTCCAATTTTTCCAGCGTTACGTCCGAAAACCTGTCGGCCACTTCGTCCAGGGAATTGCCAGGAATTCCCTTGCTCACCAAGTATTTTCTTATTCCGTCTTCGGCTTTGGCCAAGTCATACTCGGAATATTCGTAGTGGTTGTCTTTTTCGTTCAATTTTTTTATCCGTTCTTTATTGTCCGCGGAATCATTCTTCTCGTTCGCTGCTCCGAAATTTGGTTTGATCAATTCGCCCATAAGTTAATATTCTTATAAATTATTCTACTACGCAGTTTTTCTCCAGCGACGATGTTCGATGTAGATGATGCGCCACCAGGTCTGGCCCAAGAAGTAGCCGCCGACCAGGCCGGACGCCAAGAGACCTAGCTGCAGATACGGAGGCAGATAACAATGCGTGCCGAGAAAAACATAGGGCTGCGGAGACAAGCCGGCGGAAAGCAACCTGCCGATCAGCCAAGTTTCAAAGAGCCCGTGAGCGATTTCCGCCAAAAGAAATCCCAAAAACATCGTCAGGAGGATATAGATTGTCTTCTTGATCCGCATACGCTGTCATTTTTTATAAAGCATTCTTGCCGTTTTCCCTGAAAACATCGCCTTCATATTTGGCAACCAACAAAACCATTTCTTTCCCGACCACATCGGCAAAAACGCCCTTACCTTCACGCAATCTTTCCGCTTCTTCTGTCTTGCCTTCCTTTTCCAACTGAAGGATTTCCGCGGACAGGTTTTGGCGGTATTCCATGAATGTTTTGTCAGCAGACTGGCATTCCACAGGCGAACTGACACCGGTTATCCGCCTCCACAAGTCGGCTTCCGACACGCCGATCGATGATGCCCTGATATGGGCGATTTTTTCATCATATTCCCGTCTCTCGCTCTTCGCCTTGAGAGCCAGACGCTGCTTTTCGAGAAAATAATCCCTGACCTCCTTGATCATGCCGACATTTTCCTGCTCTTTTTTTTCAAAATTTTCCGGTTTGAAAGTTCCTTCGTTCATATTTTTGGCAAGCAATTATACAGCTGTTTTCATTTTACCCCCATTTACCATCGCCCGCAATGACGCAAGCGTCGGAATTTCCAATAAAAATAGGGAGTCTATTTTTCAATAGTCTCCATATTTGTCAGTATTAGCTGCAAAATTTTCTAGTTCATTGCCACCCAGTTCGATTTTGGGTGGAGAGAATTTATCGCGTCGCTCACTCGTCGCCACTCGTTCTCTCCTTGTCCGGGGCAGCGGAAAATTCTGCGCATACTCGAATTTTCCGGCGTTCGCTGCAAAAAATTCCTGCTGAAATTTTTCTAACTCACTGCTGCCCAGTTCGATTCTCTCCTTTAACCTATGAAAAATATTCAAAAAGCGTATCCTTTTATGGATACGCTTTTTAAATATGGCACGGGTGGAGAGAATCGAACTCCCGCAGACGGTTTTGGAGACCGTCGTACTACCATTATACGACACCCGCTTCGTCGTCCCGAGTACTCTC
>JBGQBV010000072.1:0-3864 GCA_041494985.1 Minisyncoccia bacterium | reverse complement strand
CCGCCGCCGCCAACTGGCCGACCTCCTTCACATCCGTCATTTTCCCATATTTCGCGTTAAGCTGGTCGATATATTCGCCGGCATAGACCGCTTCCGCGTCTTTCAAAACGCTATGTCCCAATTTTTCCACCTGTCCGCCGGCATCGTTGACATAATATTCGTTCGTCACGGCAAAACCCGCTTTGCGCAGCACGTTGGCCAGCGCATCGCCATAAAATCCGCCGCGGCCGTTGCCTAGGTGGAGCGGTCCGGTCGGGTTGGCCGAAATGAATTCGTTGTTGACCTTGCTGCCACGGCCGATTTGGGAGTTTCCGAAATTTTCTTTCTGCCCATTTATTTCTCTGATGACATTTTGCAGATATTTTTTTGACAGATAGAAATTGACATACCCCGGTGCCGCGACCTCTATTTTTTCAAAAATCTGATTGTCATCATCCTGATGGATATTCTTTTTGATTTCCTCCGCGATGGCCAGCGGATTTTTGCCGATTTTCTTGGCCAGCACCATGGCAACATTGGAAGTGTAATCCCCAAACTGCTCGTTTTTCGCGTAATCCACCGCAATCTCAGGCAGGTCGAAATCGCCCCATTTTTGAGCCTCTTTTGCCTGCAAAACCGCTTCACTTAACAATATTTTTATATTCTCCTTCATAGCGTCATTATACCCGCACCAGAATATTTTATCAAGAAAAAACCCCACAACAGCGGGGTTTTCAAAAATTGGATGCGAACTTATTCTACTTTGCAAGCTGAAGTTCCAGTCTACGAAGACGCTTTTCAACTTCTTTGAGTTCAAATTTCAAAGCAAATTCACCCATACGCATCTTCAAATTTTCAATATCCATACGCAATTCTCTAAGCTCAAATCTTATTTCACGTATATCTAATTTTATGTCCTTGCTATCTTTGTGCGCAATTGAAAATTGATCCTGAATATTCAAGAACTCTCCTTGCAACATTGTTGCCAAATCTTCAATTGTTGTTATTTTTTTCTTAGCCATGTATGAATGATATCATTTAAATAAAGACTGTCAATTCACAAATTCATTATCAATTATGTGCCCGTAATGAAGCTAAGAAGCTAATGTCTAAGAAGCTATCTCTAAGGAGCCACTTCGGTCCATGTTCCGGAAGAACGCGGGGCGCAATCACTGTCAGCCGAGCAAGTCGTCTGCGCCACGCAGGTCGCATTGTCAACGGTCCCGGTGACCATGAATGTCGACGCGCAGACTTCGTTGCTGCAGGCTTTCTTGTTGCAACCGGTCGTGACGCTGACTGAAGATGTCGCCGGTCCGCCTGGGCCGGTGCAGGTCAGAGTGAAGTTTTCCGTCAGATGCGAAGAGTCGATCGTGACGGCGTCTCCAGATCCGACCGAGGCTGTCGCTTTCAATCCTGTCCACAGCGCGGCATCCGGCGCAGTGCTGGCGGTGCAGCTGGTAATATTCGATCCTGACCAAGTGAGATGCGTCGCCTGTGGCAAAGGATTGTCGACATTGATCGTCAAAGGGTCGGCGTTCAAAGTGACAGAAGGCAGCCCGGGCATCTGCGCGCCATATGGAGTCCCGTCCGAGGCCAGACCGCTGAAATTCAAAGCGCCGAATTCATTGGACCAGGCATATCCGCCCAATTTTCCATCTGCCCCGATAGCGATACCATAGCCGGTTCCGCTCATCTTTATCCAGCCTGCGTTTCCGCCGGAATTACCGGCCGCCCCAGCTTTGGCGATATCGACAATCCTGGCCCAACCGCTCAGATTGTTGCCGGTGCGCATGACATCCGTGGTCGGATAACCAGAGCCTACAGGATAGGCATCGCAAGCGCCCGCATATTTCGCGCAATCGGAATGCGGCGCAAAATCGATATACCCGACATTCTTGCTGTAGGCATAGCCGGTCACCGCGCCGTCAGTCAGCGGCACGCTGACACCGTAGTTGGCCACCGTTGTTCCGTCGATAGGACAATCGGCAGAAGCCCCGGCATCGCCAGACGCCCTGTTCATGACCCCGTCGCCGTTGATATCGCAGTTCAGGCTGTTCATGCTGACCCAGTTGATGCCGCTGGAAATCCCGGTGGCATCCTGGGCTCCGCCCCACAGCCAGCCGACAATATTGTCCGCCGTCCCTGCGTGAGCTTTCCCGGCTGCGCCCATCGCCAAAACAACCGCGCAGACGCCGAATACTGCCAGGATTCCTCTCTTCATATTTTTGTTTTTACCCACGATGTTTAATGATTTAATATTAAAATCTTTCCGTTTACTTTTTCACGGCTGCCGGTTGCGTCTGCGTCTGGGCTGGCAAGCAGCGCGCGTCGACTGTCTGGATTTTCTTGTCGGCGTTATGGATGTCCAGCGGCTGACACTGGTTCTTTTCAGTCTGATCGATTACCTGGCTGATCGAATCGGCATATCCTTGGTTGTAGGCCGCCTGCATCCCGCGGATCTTGTAACTGGCATAGATGTCATACGCGACATAGCCGGTCGCTCCGACAAACCAGATGATCAGCAAGGTTTTCAAGATGTCTTGTTTATTGATCGTCAGCATGTATGTTTCCAGATTCTTATTTTTTAAACGGAACATAACCCACTAAAGTACAACCTATATTAGCAGAATCGCCACAATTGGTGCCTAAACCTCCCACAATGTGACAAGTGGGGCTATTGAAAGCATATTGCCCCGTGCAGGTGTTGCCCGCGCAGCCGTGATGCCAATAATATTGGCTAGCATAAGTATCGATGCATTGATAAACCGGGATGCCGTTTGCAGCGGATATCTGACCGCTGACAGTCAAATTTCCATTAGATTCTATCAGTAGCCTGGTTGCCGCCGTGGTGTTCGGATAGGCATCAACACCTTGCGAATTGCCGCTTCTGACAGATATGCTTCCTGCCGGATCACTCGGATAACTTGAAAATATACCCCAATTTACGCTATCGTACATATTAGAATTCAGTCTTAATCCTGGGTTAGTAGCTTTGATTTGAATGCCGTCCCCGCCAACTCCACTGCCTATAGCATCTATAACCAGTTTATTGCCGGGGCTCGTCGTTCCGATGCCGACATTGCCGGAGATTATCATTCCACCGCCGGGAGCGGCATTTGTGCCGGCATAAGTTCCCGCTGAGATTCCACCGGTAACATCCAGTTTCGATTTCGGTGTCAACGTCCCGATGCCGACATTGCCGCCAAAATAGCCATTGGAAGGGGTCTGGATAATCCCATCTGACGTAAGAATTCCTTTGGAATAAATATATTTAGTACTGTCTGCACCGACTATCAGAGAGTCCTTTTTTGTCTGTCCGGCGCCAGCAGCAATGCCGGTCGTTATCGGTGCACCGACATTGTCCAGTGGCGGAGTGCTAGCCGGTTCGGTCCAGGCCTTGGCGAATTGGAGGGTGAGACCCAGGATCGTGCCAACGATAGAGACGGCCATCCAGTAGGAGATTTTTTTAAGCATTGGTTTTATATTTAATTAATTATTTGCAAAAATTATTGGGCCGCCGCTCTAAGCGCATCAAGCTGCTTGAGCTGGTCATCTATCTGCTGCTGGGTCGGAGGCGTCACTTTGGCAGCTTTGCGAATCGTATCCAGTTGCTGCAGCTGTGTTTGGACAACCGCTTGCTTTTCTTCGTCTGTCTGAGGCTGAGTATTCGTAGCATCTTTACCCTGCTGTTTTCTAATTTCATCCAGAGCCTGCAGCTGCGCGTTAACTTCCGGACTGTTTCCATTATCATTCTGAGTGACTGCTTGCTGACTTCCCTGTGTTTGCTGCTGACCGGCCTGTTTTCGCTGCCTGACAAAAACCACCAGCACGACGCAGGCAATGAGAACAACGGCGGTGAACATGGCGATGAGGACTTTTTGTTTT
>JBGQBV010000071.1:0-3895 GCA_041494985.1 Minisyncoccia bacterium | reverse complement strand
CGGAGCGGCTGCTGGGCGCTGCTGTGGCACAAGGACTTTGCCGGCAAAGCCAAGAACGTCCTGCTGGATCTGGATTGGACCGGCATCATGAGCGACGATCTGGATATTTTTGCCCGGATGGATGACGATCTGCGGATCCAGACGCTCCAGGATCTCTACAAGAAATTCACCTCCCAGAACATCGGATTCATGATGCCGTATTTCGGGGTGCTGAGCAATGACAATGAGGGCTGCCGTGGTCCGAAAAAGAAATTCTATTCGCCGGACAATTCGTATTCGTGCAAAGACGAAGACGCGATCAGCAAGATATTGTCCGAGAAATGACCGGACTGCCGCACTCGGATTCTTGCAAGAAACAGCCGCTGCGGGAAGTAATAATGGTATAGTTCTTACACAAACCAAAAAGGAAAGAGGTGAGAAGGCGCAATGAAAAAAATGCTCATCGTGGTCCACGGAAGATTCGGCGGCACGACGCCTGCCATGTATCGGTTGCAGGCCGAGCTCTATCGGGATGTCATCTTTAGCAGGTGACATATGAACTGCCTTCGGACGGACTGGTGGCGCAATTCGATGCCGTCATGTTCCTGACCAGGGCGGAGATCCGACAAGCCAGGGAACTCAAGGCGAAGAATCCTGACAAGCCCGTGATCCTGCTGACCGGCGTCGTTGAGGAAGGCGATGAGGCGGGCGGCGTCATTCCTATCAGCAAGGGGGACGAGAGCGATTTTGAAAAAATCGCCAACATCCTGGACGCGCTGGATCACCGCGCCGCATAGCCAAGGGCTGACTGACAGGTCATCCCTTTTTTATTTACCTGAAGCCTCTTTACCCAGCACTAACTTTGCACCGACTTTGCCTCCCATCGGTGCTGTGTGATTGCGCAAAGTTAGTGCGGGGTTTACTTTCTTGGAATATGTGTTATGATTGTATCTAGTGTTTTTTTATTGAATATCCATGGCCAACAACGACATTTCCGTCAGATTCAATAAGGTTTCGTTCGAATACGGACACGAGAAGCCCATTTTGCATGAGGCGTCTTTTTCGCTGCGCCGCGGTTCGAAAATAACCTTGATGGGACAGAACGGAGCAGGGAAGAGCACCATCTTCAATTTGATCACCGGCGCGCTCAAGCCGGATGATGGAACGATCCATGTTGATCCGCGTTTGAAAATCGCTTATGCGAAACAGGTCATCCCGCGCGAACAGTTGGATCTGACGGTGAAAGAATTTTTCGAAAAATGTTTTGATGAAAAAATATACAATATCGATCCGAAGATCGACACGGCGCTGGAGGTGGTGAATTTGAAAGCGCCGCACGATAAAATTGTGCGGGCATTTTCCGGCGGCCAACAGGCGCGGCTGCTGCTGGCTTCGGCATTGATCCAGAATCCGGATCTGCTTATTTTGGATGAGCCGACGAACAATCTGGACAAAGCCGGCATCGCGCATCTGACGGCGTTCCTGATGAACTATCAGAAAACTTGCATGGTCATTTCGCATGATGCGGACTTTTTGAATTCCTTTACTGACGGGGTGCTGTATCTGGACGTGTTCACGAAAAAAATCGACCAGTATATCGGCGACTATTATGTGGTGGTGGCGGAAATCGCCGCCCGCATCGAGAAAGAAAAAATGAAGAACGCGCAATACGAAAAAGAGATCATCGCCAACAAGGAAAAAGCGAACTTCTTCGCCAACAAAGGCGGCAAGATGAGGTTGGTGGCGCGCCGGATGCGCGACAAGGCGGCGGAAATGGAAGAAGCCAAGGTGGATGTCCGGAAGGAAGACAAGGCGATCAGAGACTTCACCATTCCTTGCCAGACCGACCTGAACGGGCAGACATTGAAAATCTCTGCGCTGACCGTGATCAAAAATCATGAACCCTTTGAAAAAGAAGTCAACGTGACTCTTAAAAAGAATCAGCATCTGCTTTTGGCCGGTCCGAACGGCATCGGCAAGAGCACGTTGCTCGAAGCATTGGCCTCCGGGAAGGCTGTGGGCGCGACCATTGCCAAGAGTGTCAATGTCGGCTATTACCGCCAGGATTTTTCCACGCTGAATTTCGAGGACACAGTGCACGATTCGCTGGCCAATGTCATGGGCGGAACCGATGAGGAAAAATTGCGCAGCGTGGCTTCCGGTTTCCTGATCGACAAAACCATCATCAACTCGAAAATCGGTTCCCTTTCGGAAGGGCAGAAAGGTCTGGTCGCTTTTGCGCGTCTGGTTCTGCAGCAGCCGGGCCTGCTCATCCTCGATGAGCCGACCAATCACATAAACTTCCGCCATCTGCCGATCATCGCCGAAGCGCTGAGCCAATTCGAGGGCGCGATGATCCTGGTCAGCCACGTGCCCGAATTTGTCGCGCAGATCCGGATAGATGAGACGCTGGATCTGGAAAAATAAGGGTTATTGACAAAAACGGCTGGCTGTGCTACTATTATAAGTGCATTAGTCGTCTTGTCGGAAAAGCAGCCTAGCGTCGAGCTTACCTCCGCAGCGTAAAAACAGTGCATTTAACTAACGAAGCAAAAATTATCATGACACAAGGAACAATCAAGCGTCTTACAGACCGCGGATTTGGCTTCATTTCCATCGAAGGAAATGACAAGGACCTTTTCTTTCATGCAAAAGAACTCGTCGGTGTACAGTTCAATGAATTGAAAGAAGGAGACAAGGTTGAATTTGAAGTTACCGAAAGCCCGAAAGGACCTAGCGCAACTCAAGTTTCACGCATCTCTTAATCTTCGCGTCCAAAAAACCCTCTTCGGAGGGTTTTTTATTTTGTCCGAAAATGTAGTTTATTAACTTTCCGGTTGTAGTATATAGACACGAGCGATTATTCGCTAGATGGGAGGTGCAAAAATTATGGATGGAAAAAAAGACAGAACAAAAGTAGTCGGAGGCATCAGTCTGATTGCCGGGCTGTGGCTTATGTTAGCGGCCTATATGATGGGACTGGGTTTCATGAGTAACGTCTTCATCGTGGGCGTTTTGGTCGCGGTGTTTTCAATCATCGAACTGTCCAGCATTGAATCGGTAACATGGGTAAGCTGGGTCAATGGCATTTTGGGAGCATGGCTGCTTGTCTCGCCGCTTTTCCTGGGCGGCATGGTGGCCAGTGAACTGTGGAACAGCGTGATTTTGGGTATCATCATCCTAGGTCTGGCGATATGGGGTTCCACGTCAGCCAGGATGGGCATGGGTCATCCGAAAATGGGGTGAGGCAGCTGATCCTCTGAATGCGCGGAGACGCCCTCTGGAGGCGTCTCCGCGGAAGCGTTGGCAAGATATGTTTTAACTGTGCAAAATTATGGCAAACAGCAAAGATTTCGGCGAGTTGGCCGATGAGCAGACAATTGAAAAAACAAAAGCAGCGCTCAAGGCTAATGGCCTGGAGGCGTGGGTGGTCAATTCTGGGGAAGAGGCGAAGGCCAAGATCATGGAACTTTTGCCTCCAGGAGCCGAAGTCATGAGCATGACGTCGATGACCCTTGAAGCGCTCGGAATAGCCAAAGAAATAAATACGGCGGGAAAATATGCCAGCGTGCGCAGCAAGCTCACCTCGATGAGCAAGGATTCCCAGGGCAGCGAGATGCGCAAACTGGGTGCGGCACCCGACTGGACGGTCGGCAGCGTGCATGCGCTCACTGAGGACGGACATGCGGTCATTGCGTCCATGACCGGCAGCCAGCTGCCGGCCTATGCCTATGGGGCAGGGAAGGTGATTTGGGTGGTCGGCGCGCAAAAGATCGTGCAAGACGTCGCGGAGGGTCTGCAACGGATCAACGATTACGTTTTCCCTTTGGAAGACGCGCGGGCCATGAAAGCGTATGGCGTGCATAGCGGCGTGAACAAGCTGCTGATCGTGAACAAAGAGGTGCAGCCGGGCCGG
>JBGQBV010000070.1:0-3973 GCA_041494985.1 Minisyncoccia bacterium | reverse complement strand
GCCGCACCGGCCGCGCCGGGAAAACCGGCATCGCCCTGACCTTCGTCGCCTAAAAGGCTTTGCCTATTAAAAAACGAGACCAAGGTGGTCTCGTTTTTTTGTTTTCACATCCCGTCGTCGGTTATCTTGTCCGTCATCATCTTTTTCATATCCTCCTCACTCATGCCGGTCATTTTGTCCGGATGCGCTTTTTTGACATGATCCATCATCTTGGCGATCACTTCCTCGTTTGTTTTGCCCTTGGCGAAGAACCCGTCATCCCCGCCCATAGCTTTGCAAGACAGCATTTTCATATGCTTTTTTGCCGCGCACGGCTGTTTGGCGAACAACCAAACGCGATGTATTAATAATTAACACCTGGCGCTAATTATTACACGCAAAATCCCGCAATATTTCCCGGGAATTATTTTTCGCGTTTGGCTTTTTTGATGATGATCTCCTGGATCTTGAAGACGCTTTTGCCGGAAACTTTCATTTTCGGCTTATTTTTCCCGTCCCGCTTCTCAGCTTTGGTCCGCCGGCTGGCGGATTGATTTTTTATCATATTGAAAATTATTCAATGGCTTTTTCCAGCGCTCCAAAAAGTTGCGGGTCAGTGAGGCCGTCGATCTTAAAAAGACTGATGCCTTTGAGGTGCAAGCTTTTGGCCAAATCGATTTTTTGCCCTGCTGCCTGGGCGTCGGAAAAAGTGACGAAATGCTGCCCGTCGGAAGTTTTGTAGACGAATGAGAGTTCCCCGCCGGCATCGCGCGTCGGCACTGCGCCGGCCGCCCGGGCTTTTTCCAGCGCTTCGCCGTAGCTTACGCTTTTGAAACGCGTGTAGCGGTAGCCCGCTGCCAGTTTTGTAAGCTTGAATTCCCAACCATAAGTCGGCACTCCGAGAACCAGTTTTTCCGGCGCGATATATTTCAAGGCGTAGCGCATGACATCCCCGACCCAACGGATGTCAGCATTCGGCGCGAACGGCGTTTCGCCCGGATCGTCGAATGTTTGCGCGCGATGGACTTGGAAAACTTCGTCATAAGCCATTATTCTCACGCTGTTGCAAGAACCATTCAGCACGGAAAAATCATTGGCCCAGCTCATCGCCCGCACTCCGGAGAATCCCGCCAGCGGAGAATCCTGGCTGCGCGCTTCGACGGTGCAGCTGAGAGTTTTGCCGCTCGAAGCAAGTCTTGCATGCAAAGCTTTGATGAAAGCGGAGAAATTGTCGCGATCCGCAATATCCTTCCCTTCATAGTCGATGTCGACGCCGGAAAAACCATTTTTTGCCAGCATCGCAGCGATGGCGTCCACATGGCCGGCCATGAGTTTGCTGTCAGCAAAAACCTTGTGCATCGCCTCGGCATCGCCCCAGAGAATGGTCGGCACGATAGCTACCTTTTCATTTTTCGCTTCCGCTGTCAGTTTCGGCCAAGGCGCAGCGTCGATTTGCGCAGTGTCGCGCAAACTGCCATCGGAATTGACTCCGAAAGCGAACGGATTGATCTCGCTGAAGATATTCAACTTGTCTTCCAGCGAACTGGCACCGGCCGCCTTGGCCCAATAAGGCAGCCAGCCGGCAATATAAAAAGTTTTTCCACTCGGTTCCGGTTTTGTTTTTTCATCCTCGGGAACGGCGGAAGGGTTTTTATTCACAAAAACGTAGTTGGCCACCCCATTGGTGCGCCAGAAAAAAAAGATCGCCGCTGACACGGCAACAAAAGCCAGGATTGCGAAAATTATTTTTTTCGGCATATGAGCTTGATTACCGCTTGCTGACGGCGGATAAAAAGAGGCGCTGGAAAAAGAGGCTGACAATATAAGCCGCGGCGATAGCGATGACAATGCTGCCGATGACGTCAGCGATGTGATGGACGCCTGCATACACTCTGGCTGCGCCCACCAAAAAAGCCAGAACAAAAAGGATGGCTCCCAATTTTTTATCAAAATAGCAGATGATGGCGGCCACGGCAGCTGTCAGCAATGTGTGGTCTGAAGGAAAGCCGTTGTCCGCGATGTGAGCGATAAGCGGAGTGAAATGTCCCGCCACAAAAGGGCGAGCGTCATAATAGAAATGAGAAGCGATTTTGGCCAAGACGTAGCTCAAAGACAGGACGAGTAGACCGAAAGTCGACATCTGCCGCTGCTTGTCCTTAGGTTGTTTGAAAAAATAAAAAAGAGCGATGCCGATTGCGACAAACAACAGATACTTTGCTCCTAGGATGGCCGAAATGTCCAGGATGTTTTTCATTGCTTTGATCTTTATGAATTTTTATCTGTATTCATATTACAGCTTAAATATTTGATAAGCAACAGCTGTAATTTTAAGTAAAATAAAAAAGGGATGGTTTCAATGAAACCATCCCGCTGTGCAATTATTGCGTTTTTTCAACCTTTTTAAAAGTGCAGTAGCGCCCGCTTTTGGGCACCTTCCCCTGAAAAACGACCCATTCGAGACCTGCCGGGCCCATTTCGGACTTGCTTACTTCAAGAGCTCCCTCCTCCTTTTTGCCTTCAGACCACTTCGCATGTGTGAATCCGCCCTCGGTGAGAAAACTAAGGATCTCTCCTGAGATGCCTTTGACCGAAACTATGGGCTCATGCCCCACTGGTGGCACTCTTACCAATTCTATTTCGGGAAAACCTTGCATGATATCACCCCCTTTATCTGCATAATTTGTAGGATATGGCGGTTAGATATGTTGAAATAATTTTGGCACAAATAAAGACCTCTGTCAATCAACGCCCGTTATTAGGTCATTTTTCATTTTCCAGAGATAAATTCGCCCATATTGTCGGCAGTGGCGGCTTTCCCCGGAAAATCCGTCAGGCCGAGCAGTTCCGACATGAACCGCAACGTGCTTTCGTGCTGATAGCGCACGGAAGAAGTATGGCCCTTTTTGACATCCGGACCCACGACCACCCAGGCGACGTGTCCGCCGCCGCCCACTTTGTCAGAGCTGTTGCTTTCATCGAAGGTGACAATCAAAATTCCTCCTCCCGAAGTATTGAAATCAGGACTGGACAGCAGTGGATCAATATTCGTTTTCAGCCAGGCATCCGCATTGGACAGACAGCTGTGCTTGTTCGAACAATCATGCGCATCATTCTTGTTGCTAGGCACGATGAAAGCGTAATCCGGCAAGCTGTTGCTGTATATGTCGCTTTTCAACTGGGAGATGGGCACAAGATCGGCTGCTTGCCCCTTGTTGTTGCGGACGTCGGAAAAAAAGACAGCGGATTATGGCGCTCGGCATAATTGCCCGCGTTGCCGCCCGTATAGCCGACGGAAGGCAGCTCGTCGGAATATTCTTTCCATGTTTTTCCCGCGGCCAAAAGATGCCGGACGATGTTGTCATCCGTCACCGCGCCCGAAAATCCGTCATTGTTCGTGATGATGTCCCCTGCCGTCAGCATGAAATAGTTCCCAATCGAAGGATGCGTGTTGGCATAATAGTTTTTCGCGTAGGCCCAGTTGCTGGCCAGCATGTTCAGATAGGGCATATCCTGCGTGTTGCCGATGACGTCATCATACGACTTGTTTTCTTCCAGCACGATGAACACATGTTTGACCGTGGTTTTGATCGGAGCGACGTCATGCGGAGCGATGAAATTGGTCTCTATCGGAGCAACGGCCATCTTTTCCGCCCGGCGGAAGAAATAAAAACCAGCCGCTCCCAACACTGCGAGAGCTACCAGAAAAATAAGCGATTTTTTGAGAATATTTTTGAACATATCTGCAGCTTATTACAAATGCATCAGCTGACTTTTTTCAAAATATCCTTGGAAATTTCAGAAACGCTGTCGCAGCTGGTCATCAGCATCGCTAGGCGGAAATCGCTTTTGACATAATCCAGATATTTCTTGATCGCCAGCGCGCCTTCTTCCGGACCGCCGCCCAGATTGACCTGGATGAGCGGCCGGCCGATGCTGACCACGTCCGCACCCAGCGCCAACGCTTTCAGGACATCAAAACCGGTGCGGATGGCTC
>JBGQBV010000069.1:0-4065 GCA_041494985.1 Minisyncoccia bacterium | reverse complement strand
CTTGGTCGCGATGATCGTGTTGTCGTAGGCTTCCTGCGCCTGCTCGGCAAAAATCTGGATCCAGCCCAAGTCTCGCACCGCCATCACGTCGCCATGTTCCCCGTGGATATTGAGCGGCGCGGAAAGGGCCCGCGAACTCACACACATCACGATCGGGAGTCTCAGCCCGCTGACCACCGGCAGCGTCTCCGCCATGTGCAAAAGTCCCTGAGAACTGGAAGCGGTCACCGCCCGCACGCCGGCCGCCGAGGCGCCGATGGTCGCACTCATGGCGCTATGCTCCGATTCCACCTGGATGATTTCGGTTTCCACCAAGGCGTCGGCTTTCATCTTGGCGTACGTCTCGATGATCGGGGTCTGCGGCGTGATCGGATAGACCGCCATCACATCCGGATGAACCTGCCGCAGCGCTTCCGCCACCGCGTAGCCGCCCGTCATCGCCTTGATATTTTTCTTGTTTTTTTTCATTTTTTCTTTTCTTTATTTCTTCATCAAGATCGCCTTGGTCGGGCAGACGGACGCGCAGACTCCGCAGCCTTTGCAATATTCAAGATCAATCCCGACAATTTCCTTGTCTTTGGCAGCTACGCTGGCCGCCGCTTCCTGCGCGGTGCGTTTCCTGAGCTCCATCACCGCTTCCGGACAATGCGGCGCGCACGTGGCGCAGCCGATGCATTTGGCCGCATCCACCTCGGGCTGCATATACCGCCAGGCTCCGGTCTTGGGAGATTTTTTCTGATCGTATTTTATGATCGCGCCTTTTTCCATAGTATTGCTAATAATCGAGACTGTTATGTACGATTCTACAAACTGTCATAGCCTTCCTGCATGGCCAAAATATTCTTTTCCGTCAGGTCCTTGCCGATTTTCGGCACGAACACTTCGCGGAAAATTTCCGCCGCACTGTCCAAAGCGATGATTTCAGAGATCTTGATCAGCTGCCCGACCATCACCATGTTCGGATTCGGATTGCCGGTGGTTTTCAGCGCGATGCCGGTCGCATCGATGGCATGGATCTTCCCCTGGAAATGCGGCGCTTCGCTGCGGATCTCCTCCGGGCTTCTTTTGGAATTCACGATGAGCGATTCGTTCCGGTCCAGATTCTTGGCGACCTCTTCGCTGTCCATGACCGTCTCATCCATGACCACCACCACGTCCGGATCCAGCACCGGCTCCTGCGTGCGCAGTTCGTTTTCCGAAACGCGCAAAAACATCTTGGTCGGCGCGCCGGATCTTTCCGGACCGAAAAACGGGAAGGCTTTCACATATTTCCCTTCCGAAACCGCCGCGTGTGCCACCAGTTCGGACGCCGTCTTGGCGCCTTGTCCCCCGCGCGCGAAAAAAATGACCTCAAATGTGTTCTTGTTGAATTTCATCCAGCACTATAAATTCAAATGGCCTACGGCCAAGAGAGTTTATTTAAGTTACAATTTTTATATTTCTATCTTAGTATGTGCAATTACCGAACCCAACAAAAAATTATTTTTGAATTTTAGTGCTGGATTCATACCTAAAAGTGTAGCATACAAGTAAAAATATATAAAGCATCGGCTTTTGGCAATAAAAAAACAGGCAAGGAAAGATTCTTCCCTGCCTGTGATAATCTGCGAGCCTTAGAGTACGAAAGCGAACTTTTCCAAAAGCTGATGGAACTGGCAGTAGTCCCTGCCGCTATAACGGACCAGCGCCTCATTGAAAAGTTCTTTCAGCTCCATGGACGGATGAAAAGGCTCCGTTTTTCCCTCCGCCTTGTTCGATTCGATTTCCTTCTGGGCCATATTGCAAAATTTCTCCCAGAAAGATCTCTCTTCGCCGCTCATTGTCGACATCATGGCGGGTGTCAGTGCGGACATTGCGCAAACTCTTGTTTTCATGCACATACCTTCACCTCCCCAACCAATGGATCAATTTGACCCAAGTGACCAGTCCCACCACTGCCCAAAGGACGATGGCGCTGGCGACCGAAATCGCAATGTCTTTCTTGGTCGGCGGCCAGCTTTGGACGATTCCCGGCGCAATAACCGCCACCGGCACGAAAACGAGCATAAGCCAGCATGTCCGCCACACGATTTCCGCCGGCATCGGCGAATAGATGTGGCCGCCGATCATCATGACCGCGCCCACCATATAGATGAAGTGCACCCAAGCGGCGCCGGGCAGATCCCAATGCCATCTTTCCGGATCCCCACGGCTTTCACTTCGATCCGGATACATGAAGCCTGGCTGCTTCTCGCACATACGCCACCAAGTTTTGTGGCAATACCATGTGATCACGAACGCGACCGGAAAGAAACCGATCCAGAGCCACCACGGGACCGACATCTGCGGCACCCATATCCCGAACAAGTATGGCAGGATCAGCAGGTCACCCCAGACTCCGCCGTGATACACGAACGGAAGCTTGATGAGTTTGTTCTTGTCCTGTCCCGGCCAGAAAGTCTGATCGCTGAAAGAAAGCACTCCTTCATAGAAAACCACCAAAACCGCCGCCATGACCGGTAAAAATGACACCTCCATCTCTCTCACCTCTTTCTCCCGCATTGCGCCTGCGGGCGGCATAGTTTTATGTCAAAAAACTGTCCTTAACCAGACATTATATTTTACTCCTTTTCCAACAAAAAGTCAAGGAGGGTCGATATTTGGCAATAAAAAAAGCAGGCAAGGAAAGATTCTTTCCCTACCTGCGATAATGCCCGCGATTATTTTACCCTTTATCGGTCTGTTTCTGTCTGCGACCCACATGGCTGTTGAGCCAGGCGGCTGCAGGAGCAAAAGCAAAGAACAGGATAAGCAATGCGGTGATGATCTGCGGACTTTTTTGGTCCGAAACCATAAAATAAAAAATAGCGAACGTGGCACCTACTGCGACGAAACCGGCAAAAACATTCATGACTTGCAAAAACATGCTTTCCTCCTCTTTCTTTTACTTTTATTACGGCATGGACAACTTGATCCATGAGGCGATGCCTATGGCAGCCAGGATCATGATGGCCGAACTCGTCATAAGAACGGCGTTCCTCTTGTTGAAAAATTCCCATTCCTGCATGATAGTCGGCTTGATGACCTCAATCAGGGCGACGAGCCCAACAAGATGCCATACTTTTCTCACCACAATCGTCGGCATCGGCGAGAGCAGATAGGCGAATAGCATCGCCCATTGCACCGCCAGGAACATGACGTTTATCCAGCCGCCGGCGTCCAGATCCTTATACAATTTCTCCCTGTAATCAGGCTTGGTAGGCATCTGATCGATCCGATCCCGGAAATATACGAGCATCTCCAGAAAGTCATCCCACATCTCCCGCAAGGTCCGCACTTCGGATTTTTTCGGCCACCAATATTTATGGCACTGCCATGAAATGATGATGCCAGCTGAAAGCAAAAGCAGATAGACACCGCAGGAAAGATGAAGATATGGCACCGTCATAGCGCTTACCAGCGAAAACAGCAAAAGCTCCGTGACGACCAGTACCCACTGCCGCTTCTTGTCCACCGACGTCAGCCCTGCCACCATGACAACCGTTGCTGCGATTCCGAACGCCACCCATGAAAGCGTCATCCCTGCAAAGTAAGCTTGCACCCAGTTCATCGCCATTTTTACGTTACCTCCCCTTTATATTTTTTGTAACTTTATTTGATTGTCAAAAAACCATCCATAATCTCGATTGTTTATTATACTCCCTTTCGGCCAAAAAGTCAAGCACAAAACCAGGGCGCCCGCATTACTCGACAAAGACTTCCTGATGGACTTCCTTGTTGACTTTGATCCAATAAGCCATGACAGCCCCAAGCATAGCCACAAAGCAGGCTATCAGAAACACGCGGTCATAGGCCAGCACCTGCGCCTTAAGCACTATAAGCCCGATGGCTTCTTGGATTATCTTCGGATCATGCGAGTTTATGACGCTGTATTTTCCGATTTCCAGGACATTGCTCTCAATCGAGTTCTGCAGGATCGTCCCGAAGACTGCAATCCCGAAAGCGCCGGAAATATTGCGCGCCAGCGCCAGCACCGAGGAAGCGCCGCCGATTTCTTTCGGAGGCACCGCCGAGGCGAGGATGTTG
>JBGQBV010000068.1:0-4226 GCA_041494985.1 Minisyncoccia bacterium | reverse complement strand
TTTCCCAGATCTTCCACGTGCGGTTCTTCGGCTGCGATCTTGATGGTAGTTTTTCCCGACAGCGCCGCCGCCAGCATCATGGCGTTTTCCGTCGCGGTCACTGAAAACTCCTGCAGCACCAAATGTGCCGGACGTTTTTCTTTTGCATCAATCGCATACGTTTTTTCATCGGTGCTGATGATGTGCACGCCCATTTTGTCCAACGCATCAAAATGCGCAGCGACCGGACGTTTGCCGATCACGCAGCCGCCCGGATGATAGAAAGAAAAAGCATCGAAGCGGGCGCTCAGCGATCCCAGCAACAAAATGGAAGACCTGAGCTGCTTCACTAAGGAAACGTCCAATCGCTGCGGATCGATGTCTTTGGCGCAGATTTTGACGGTCCGCTCGGAGATCCAGTCCACACTGGCACCCATGCCGGCCAGGATTTCAATCATGCGGAAAACGTCCTCAATCAATGGGATGTTGGAAATGATGCAAGGTTCCTTGGTCAGCAATGTGGCCGCCAAAATAGGCGTGGCGGCATTCTTCGAACCGCGCACGTCAATGCTTCCGGAAAGCTTTTTTCCTCCTTTTATTTCGAAATAATCCATAGGATAAGTATACAGGACTGGGCTTTTTTTTCAAGCCGGAGTATAATTAGGAAAAGCGAATTATAGCAGAATATGAAGCCATAATTCCACCCTTGACAAAAACACCGATGGGTGCTATTATGTTATGTTTTCAGCTATTTAAAAATCTATAGAGCCTAAGGGCTAATCTATTGCAGTAAAGGGAGGTAGTGTTATGAGAAAGAATGCTGCTCCAAGATCCGACGTGAAACAGAAGGCGCCGCGGACCAAAAAAAAGGAGGAACGGCCGATTTACACCATAGTCTATCGGGGCCAGATAGTCCCGATCAGCTCCCTCGCTCCCGCCCAGTAGCCGCCGGCAGCCAGTGACAAAAAAGAGCCATACCGCAATGTCGGTATGGCTCTTAAAAATTCCCTAAATAAATACTGGCGGACTCTTATTTCAGATTTTTCACCGCTACGCGGAACTTTTCGCCGCGATCAAATTCATTTTCAAACAATCCAAAACTGGCCGCCCCGGGAGACAACAGCACGATGTCGCCAGTCTGGACTTTTTTTTGCGCAGCGTTGACCGCCGCCTCCATCGAGCTGACCATATCGATCGATTCCAAAAACGCGGCGCCGGCGATTTTTTGCAGGTCGACCAAAAGTTTTTCCGTGGCATTTCCCTTGAGCAGAATGAGATGTTTTGTTTTTTCCAAGATTTTTTTCGCCAAACCTGCAAAATCCATATTTTTGTCCGTGCCGCCCGCAATCAGGATGACGGGTTTTTCAAACGATTCCAACGCCGACATGGCCGCGTCCGGAATGGTAGCAGTCGTATCGTTGTAATATTTCACGCCGGCGAGCTCACTGACGAACTCCAACCGGTGCGGCGCGCCTCTGAGCTCGGGCAGCGCTTTTTTTATTTCCGCCACGCTGAGTCCCGCGGCAAACGCTGCGCCGACCGCCGCCATCACGTTGGAAAGGTTGTGCCGCCCGGGAATCAGGATTTTTTTGATCGAGACAAGTTTTTTCACATCGATTCCGTCATTGAGATAGATGAAATCATCCTCGATGAAAACCGCCCGGCCGTTTTTCAGCGGCGCATAGGAAAAACGGATGACCTGCGCCTTGGCTTCCTTGGTCGCCTGACAGACCACCTCGTCATCATTGTTGATGATCAGCCAATCTTTGGATTTCTGGCTGGAAAAAATATATTTCTTGTCCTGGAGATATTGCTCCATGGTCTTGTAATAATTGAGATGGTCCGGCATGATGTTTTTGATGACTGCGATATGCGGGCTGAGTTTTTCCCTGCCCAGCGCCGAAAGCCGCCAACTTGAAAGCTCGAAAACCGGCACGGAATCTTTTTCCAAAGACGTCAGCTTGTCCAGGACGGATATCTGTCCGATGCCGACTTTCACAGGTTTTCTGCCCGCCGATTTCAAGATCTGGCAGATCAAAGACGCGGTCGTGGTCTTGCCTTTCGTGCCCGTCACGCCGATGATCTTATTTTTGCATAGCTTGAAAAAAAGGCTCGAGTCCATTTCGACCGGCACTTTGTTTTCCAGCGCCAGCCGGATATGCTTGTCCGTCCAAGGCACCGCGGGCGTCTTGATGACCATATCGGTCTGGGTGAAATTTTCACTGCGATGCTGCCCGAGCACATATTGGATATTCTTCAGACCCTTCAGCTTATTGACGGATAGTGCCAGCTGTTCCTTGGTCTTGATGTCCGTCACGATGACCTTGGCACCTTGCGCGACCAAAAACTTGGCCACGCCGACGCCGCCGCCGTGCAGTCCCAGACCGAAAACGGTGATTTTTTTATCCTTGAAAAAAGATAGGTCCATATTAGAATTCAAAAAGTGATGATTTCCGGCGGATCACCTCGCCTGAGCGCAGCTCCGTGATCGCTCCGTTTTGCATGGCCGGTTGCCCGTTCACCAAGACCCATTCCATGCCTTGCGAATATTGATACGGATTTTCCACGGTCGCGGAATCGCAGATGACTTTCGGATCGAAAACGATGACGTCGGCATGGTTCCCTTTGGCCAGGATCCCGCGTTTTTCAATCTTGAACTTTTCGGCCGGGAGCCCGCTCATCTTGCGGACCGCCTCTTCCCAGCCGACCACGCCTCTCTTGATGACATAGGTGGCGAACACCCGAGGGAAAGAACCGAAATTGCGAGGATGCACGACTTCACCGGTTTCCTTGTGCGCGATGTCATAGCCTGACCCATTGGATGAGATTATGGAAAAAGGATTGATGACTCCCTTGTCGACATTCTTTTCGCTCAGCACTTCCATAATGGTGATGACACGTCCTTCACTGGCCACCAGCAGATCCAAAATCGCATCTTCGACGCCTTTGCCTTGCGCCTGGGCGATGTCGACGATTTTCTTGCGATTGAGAGTCTTGTCCAAAGCGGAGATCGAGATGATTATTTTCGAATAGTCATATTCGTTTTCCCGCATCTCCTTGATGATCTTCTGGCGCACATCCGGATCTTTGAGGCGGGCAAGCATCATGTTGCGTCCGCCTTCCGTCGCCCAATCCGGCAGCAAGGTGTAGAGGACCGAACCGGTGGCTGTGTATGGATAGACGTCGAAATGGACATCGATGCCGCTGGTGCGCGCCGTCTCGATCAGATTCAAAGCTTCGCCCATATAGCCCCAGTTTTTCTTGCCCATGGCCTTGAGATGGGAGATCTGCAGCCGCACGCCCGTTTCCTGAGCGATACGGATGGCTTCTTCCACCGCTTTGATAAGCTCGTGCGACTCGCCGCGGATGTGGGTCGTATACACACCGTCATATTTTTTCACGATCTCGGCCAGTTCCGCGATTTCCCGCGAGGAGGCCAACTTCGCATGCGTATAGATCAATCCGGTCGAGAAGCCCAGCGCGCCTTCCTTCATGGCCCGCGTCAGCATCTTTTTCATGGTCACCATTTCCGCCGGAGAGATGTCACGGACCTCATCGCCGACCAAACCGCGGCGCAGCGTGCCGTGCCCGACCAGGCTGGCGAAATTCAGCGCCAGTTTTTTCTTGCCGACCTCTGAAAGGAATTCCCCCATGCTGAGCCAGTTGAAACTCACGTTGCGCATGTCCGTCCATTTCTGGATCGATTTCATGACCTCATGGTTGGCTAGCGGCGCCAATGACGAACCGCAGTTCCCGCCGATGATGGTGGTCACGCCCTGATAGAGCAAGCTTTCCAGCGTCGGATCCAAAAAGATCCGCCAATAGGTGTCCGAATGGTTGTTCACATCGATGAATCCCGGGGTGACATATTTCCTGGTCGCATCGATTTCCGTTTCTGAATGTTCGTTCTGCAAGTTCCCGATATGCGTGATCATGCCCTCATGGATTCCCACGTCGGCGCGAAACATCGGCCGGCCAGTGCCGTCGATGATCGTGCCGTTTTTTATGATGATATCGTACATATTTTTATTTTTGGCTGTTTGTTTTTATACCTGAATATTACCCCTTTTGAGGCATATTTGCAAACATATTGAAGATTTTTGACAATAAAAAAACGGACTTGTTCTTTATGCGATGTTTCGCAAACAAGTCCGGTAGGGTTAAAGCTAATCTATTGATCTGCCAGAACCAATATTTCCCTGCGATGGCGGATTCGAACGGAATCCATTATAGAAAAAGTTCCATAT
>JBGQBV010000067.1:0-4363 GCA_041494985.1 Minisyncoccia bacterium | reverse complement strand
TATTTTCGACAAGACCGGCACATTGACCAAGGGCCAGCCTAAAGTGGCGAAAATTATAGCCAATGATTTTGAAGAAGCGAAAGTGATCAAGGTGGCCGCCTCGCTGGCCAAGAATTCGGAGCACCCGCTGTCCAAAGCGGTGTCCCGCTACGCGCAGGAGAAAAAAATGGAATTGGCGAGCTTCGAGGCCTTCAAGGAAATCGAAGGCAAAGGCATCGCGGCCAGTTGTCCGACGCACAAGATCGCTGTCGGTCTGGGAAACATGAAACTGATGGCGGACGCCGGTATCGACACCAGGTGGGCGCAGCAGATCCTGGATGACGCAAGTCTGGGCGCGGGCACCTGGCTGTTCGTTTCGCATGACAAAAAAATTATAGGTGCGCTTTTGGTGGCGGATGAAATCAAAGCCGAAGCCAAAGCCGTGGTGGCCGGAATCAAAGCCTTGGGTCTGAAAGTTGGGATGATTTCCGGTGATAACCGGAAAACCGCCGAAGCGGTGGCCAAGGCAATCGGCATCGACAAGGTGCTGGCGGAAGTGCTGCCTTCGGAAAAATCGGCCGAGATAAAAAGGCTGCAGGCGGCCGGCGAGAAAGTCATTTTCGTGGGCGACGGCATCAATGATGCGCCGAGCCTGGTGCAGGCCGATTTGGGCATCGCGGTCGGCAGCGCGACCGACATCGCCAAGGAAGCCGGGCAGATCATCCTGATGCACAACAATCTGGAAAAAGTGCTGGAAGCGATCAAGATTTCCAAGCAGACGTTCAAAACCATCGAACAGAATCTGTTCTGGGCGTTCTTCTATAACATCGTCGCCGTGCCGCTGGCGATCGCGGGGGTCCTCAACCCGATCATCGCCGCCGGAGCCATGGGCTTCAGCTCGGTGTCGGTCGTGACGAACAGTTTGCGGATCTATCGGAAATAAAGTCGTTACCAATAAGGACAGTATGTTTGCTTGTCTTTTGCATTTTCGATTGAAAGCATACGCTTTTCGGTGCACGGACTTTTTTCTGCTGAAAAAATCCTCGACCTCGCGCCGTCGCGCTCGCTAGCCACCTCAAAGCACATGCTTTCAATTTTGTCTCAAATAATCCCGCGCCTTGCGGGATTTTTTTGTCAGCCAGAAAAAATCACCCTCCGCGTATTAGATTAAAGATGCCGGCAATCCGCATCTCTTAGAGCTTATCGCGTCAGGGGGGATTGTTTTATGGCAGATATGGAAAAAGACGTGCTAGCGGAAAAGCTGGGCATATTCATGCGTACAGGCGGTTGTCCTGTTTGCGGATATGCCGGCAAAAACACCAGGGATTGGGAAACAGGAGTGCCATTTGTGATTTCCCATAAGGACTTCGCCCGCGATTATCAGAAATTGGAGAAATGCGAAGTGGCCGAAGCCGAGGAGGCGAAAAATCGCGTCGGGTAGCCGGCACCTATGGGGCACAAAACGTGCCCCTTTTTTTATTTCACGCTGCCGGATAGCCACCCTTTACCCCCACACCTAGTTGACGTCTTGAGCAGGCACAAAATAAGAAAAATTCCGCCTAGGTGTAGGGGGTTTACAAAGCTCCGTTTTTCTGATACCATTTTTCATTAGCAACATCCATAATCCTTCCATTAAAAACACTATGGCTTTCAAAAATCCGGCCGCAGGCAAAAACAACGAAATCGTCATCAAAGGTGCGCGGGTGAACAATCTTAAGAACATCGACGTCAACATCCCGCGGGACAAATTCGTGGTCATCACCGGCCTTTCCGGATCGGGCAAATCCTCCCTGGCTTTCGACACCATCTATGCCGAAGGCAACCGCCGCTACATGGAAGGCTTGTCTTCCTATGCGCGCAACTTCCTTGATCCGTCGGTGAAACCGGATGTGGACAAGATCGAGAACCTGAGCCCGCCGATTTCCATCGACCAGAAAAGCGTCTCCCGTTCGCCGCGTTCGACGGTCGGCACCCTCACGGAAGTCTATGATTATCTGCGCATCCTCTATGCGAAAGTCGGGATCCTGCATTGTCCGGAGTGCGGCGCTTCGATGCAGAAAAAAAGTGGCAAGGAAATCCTGGACGAGATCCTGACCTTTTCCCATCACACGCAGATCGCGATCCTGGCCAAACCGAAAGATTCTGCGACCGGCAAGGAACTTTTGAAACATATCCAGCAGATGGGCTATGCGCGCGTCCGTTTCAACGGGAAAATGCACACGGTGGCCGAAGCGTTGATGCTTTCCGAAGGCGAGATCCAGACGGATATCGAAATGGTCATCGACCGGATCGTGCTGGACAAGAAGAAGCCGGACACAGAACGCATGGCGGATTCGATTGAGACGGCCATGAAGATGGGCGGCAACTCGATGAAGATTTTGTTCGACAATCAGGAGGAACGCGGCTACAATCAGGATTTTTTCTGCAGCGAATGCGGCGTGAAGATCAAGGAAGTGACGCCGCGGCATTTTTCCTTCAACAGTCCGGAAGGCGCCTGCGACACCTGCAGCGGTCTGGGCTACATCCTGAAAGTCAACGATGAACTGGTCATTCCGAATCAGAACCTGTCATTGATGGAGGGCGCGATCCAGCCGTGGAGCAAATCCGGCGGCAAGATCAACGGCCAAAGCACCCAGCTCTTCGCGCTCCGGGAAGTGGCCAAGCGGCACAAATTTTCCTTGGATGCGCCGGTCAAGAAACTGACCGCTGACCAGCTCAAGGTCGTGCTCTATGGCGACGGCCTGTTCGAGGGCGTCATTCCGGCGCTGGAGAAAAAATATTTCGAGACGAAATCCGACTATGTGCGCAGCGAAATCGAAAAGTATATGACCGAGCATATCTGCGGCGCTTGCCAGGGCAAGCGGCTCAAGAAAGAATTTTTGGCGGTCGAAGTCCAGGGGAAAACCATCAACGACCTGGTTTCGATGAGTGTCACGCACCTGGAAGAGTTTTTCCGCGGCGCGGAAAGTTGGCAGCAAAGCAACCGGGAAAAAGACATCAGCAAATCCATCGTGCGCGAAATGGTCCAGCGCCTGTCCGCCCTCCGGAATGTCGGTTTGGAATATCTGAACCTGGGCCGCAGCGCCCAGACCATTTCCGGCGGGGAAGCGCAGCGCATCCGCCTGGCCGCCCAGCTCAACTCGCAGCTCATGGGCATCGTCTATGTGCTGGACGAGCCGTCCATAGGGCTGCACAGCCGCGACACGGAAAAACTGATCACGACCATCAAGGCCCTGCAGGAACTGGGCAATTCGATCATCGTGGTCGAACATGATGAGAACATCATCAAGTCAGCCGATTGGATCGTGGACATGGGACCCGGCGCCGGCGAAGAAGGCGGCATCGTCGTGTTCGAAGGCGACTACAAGAAATTGATGAAATCAAAGAATCTCACCGCGCAATATATTTCCAAAAAGAAGAAAGTTTCCGACAAGAAAAAATACCGCCCGGGCAGCGGGCAGTCCGTGGAGATTTTTGAAGCCGAGGAGCACAACCTGAAAAAGATCGACGTCAGCATCCCGCTGGAAAAGTTCGTGGTCATCTGCGGCGTTTCCGGCTCCGGCAAATCGACTTTGGTCAAAAACATCCTGACCAAGGCATTGGCCCGCCATTTCTACGGCACCAAGGACCTGCCCGGCAAACACAAGAAAATCAAAGGTCTGGAAAATATCAAGAAAGTCATCAGCATCAATCAGGCGCCGATCGGCCGCACGCCGCGTTCGAACGCCGCCACCTATACCGGCGTGTTTTCGCACATCCGTGACCTGTTTGCTGAGACGGAAGAAGCCAAGAGCCGCGGCTACACCGCCAGTCGGTTCAGTTTCAACATGAAAGGCGGACGCTGCGAGGTGTGCCAAGGCGAAGGCTCCAAAAAAATCGAGATGCATCTTTTGCCGGACGTGTATGTGAAATGCGAGGCTTGCGACGGGACGCGTTTTTCCAAAAAGACTTTGGAGATCGAATTCAAAGGTTTCAATGTCGCGCAGATCCTGGACATGGATGTCCGCTTGGCGCTCCGGTTCTTCGCCCGCTATCCGCTGATCGCGGAAAAACTGAAGACGATGGAGGATGTCGGCTTGGGCTATCTGAAGCTCGGACAAAGCGCCACCAATCTTTCCGGCGGCGAAGCGCAGCGCATCAAGCTGGCCACGGAACTGGCGCGCAAATCCACCGGCAACACTTTATATATCCTGGACGAACCGACGGCCGGGCTCCATTTTGACGACATCCGGCGCCTACTGGCCGTGCTCAACGCGCTGGTGGACAAGGGCAACACCGTGATCGTGGTGGAACACAACTTGGACGTGGTAAAGGGCGCCGACTGGGTCATCGAACTTGGTCCGGACGGCGGCGACCTGGGCGGCTATCTGACATTTGCCGGCAC
>JBGQBV010000066.1:0-4411 GCA_041494985.1 Minisyncoccia bacterium | reverse complement strand
CCCTTGAGCACATAGATTTGGCGACCGTCGAAAGAAACAAGTAATAAGGGCCGATCTGACTTCTTAAAGCGATGAATGAGCGGCTTTTCGTCCGTCTCACTTCTATAGATTATCCCGTCAAGCTCACCTATGACAAGCACCGTTTCAGGCTCACGCGTTGCAATGTCTACAATTTCTCCGTCGCGTGCATCGCGCCGAAAGAATTTGCGGAACAACATTTGCGCGCGAACGATGCTCAAATTCAACTCCGTTTGGTTTTCGTGCGCTTGGGCGTCATTTCGTTACGACCTTCGCGCCTTTGGTAATGGCGACTTGCTTCGATGCTTCGGCGATGACTTTCGCAATGAAATTGGACGCGGGCATTTTGCGATGCTTGTTGTACATCGTAATCAATTCGTCTAGCGATTTGGACCGTAACCCAAGGCTTGACGCCATTTGATTGACTTCCAAGGCTGTAGGAATGCGCCTTTGGTCCCGGTGCCGCGCGCCCGTCCGTTTGGTCTTTCCAAAAGGCGGATTACGCTTAAGCCTCGTAACCTTCCCCCGCCCTTTTGAGCTTTTTCTTTTGGTTCGGCGTTTCGGGTTTTCGTGCAATTCTTCCGTGTAGTATTCGGCCAATTCTTTTGCAGCAAGTTTCCGATCGGCAACCGAAAAAATTTCGTCCCACTTCCCGCCGAATTCTTTCACGTACAATTTCGCCCCGCTATCAGCCAAATGCTTCCAAAGGATCAAGGCTTTCGTCGCATCATAAACACCCTTGGCGATTTTGCGTTTCAGGTTCTTTATGATCGGCGTTGTTTGTTGCCTATATAGATTGCCATTGTTTTCGATATAGACGGCAAGTTCGCGGCTTTCAGTTGTCATCGCCGGTCCCCCGTCACCATCCGCAAAAGCGGCGGGCCGAATGCAAGCGCCAACGCGCCCCATATTAATAGCGACCACGGCACGCCCAAGAAATTGCTTGTCGCGCCGCCGATCGGACCAAGCGTTTGATCGACATACGCCGCCGCTTGTTGCGGCGTCATGCCCTTATCTTCTGCCGCGCGTAAAGCATTCAAACGTTGCGCGAAAACATAGGCGTCCGTAATCCAACGGGCGATAAGAACAAGGGCGGCAATCGCGGCACCCGCGCCGACAACCGCATAAGCGATCGGAATAAATCCCATTTCGCCAAGCCCGAATTGCCGTTTCGCCCAATCATAAGCCGATTGTGCCGCTCCGGTGACGAAACCCGATACATCGGACGCGCCGGTTCCAATCCATTGCAGCCAAGACCAAACGTAATCGCGCGTCGCTTTCAAACCTTCCAATTGATCGGCGTTCACCGCACCCGCTTGAAGCATTGCTTCATATTGCGGCAACAGTTCGGGATGATTGTTTTGAACCCACGGCCCAAGTGACATAAGCGCATTATAGTTGTCATAGAAAGACGCATACGTTTTGTCGAATTGAACGACAAAATCATACCAAGATGGAGCGTCGGCAGGGTCTAAAGCAACGGCCATTGTTTACCGCCTTGAACGTTTGCCGCTCATGAGAAGCACGATCGCAAGCACGCCAATTCCGCCGATGATCGCATATTGTTGGATCGTCGCCTTTACATCCGGCGCAATGCCAACGTTTAATTGCGGTGCCATCGAAGCCATTTGTTCACCGGTAAGTGGCGGACGCCCCGACTTGATCAAATCCATATTCATATTCTGCAATTGGATTTGTCCGTAAAGGTTCAAACCTTGCGTCGCAAGATTTGAAAGCGCTGTCATCCAATCCGGTGTGACGCCGCCAACATCGTATTGAACTGCATCCGCCATTTGCATTTGGGATTACCTCTTGTTTCCGCTCATGAGTGCGATCAAAAGCAATCCGCCCGCACCAATCATGATCATTGGCATGATCGACGTTGGCGGTGGCGGTGGCGCGAAATATCCGGGCGGATAAGCCTGCCCCGTTGGCGTGACGCCGGGCGGCGCGTATGAACCGGTCGGAATGTCATAAGGATTATATTGACCGGTGACGCCGGAAGGCCGAAGGATCGACGCGGCGACTTGCGGATTTTTCATCATTTCGACGGTTGAAAACGTATTCAATCCCGCCGTGAGAATGCCGGGCAATTGCGACCAAAAGGACGGACTTGTATCGACTTGCGCGACGGCAGGGATGTACCCTCCCGACGAAGGATCGACCGATTGCGTTGGCGTTGCGGATGGACCGCCTAACCAAGACGGCATAAATGACGGCATGGTGAAATCGAACAATCCGCTCAAATGACCGTCCGATTTCAGACAATCGGAATACGATGATGCCATTTGCATTTATTTTCTCCTACGGCGCGGTGCCGTTCTGTAAACGGTACGCGTTTGCGTTCCGCCCTTTTGCTGCATAAGAATGAACGCCAAACCTACCGCCCCGATGACATAAGGCATATATCCGCTCATTGCACCGCCGAACATATCCGACAATTGCGGGGCGGACCCGCCCGGCGATGTAATCGAAATGTTTGGCGATGGTAGCATTGTCGGACCCGGTTGATATTGGGGCAACAATGGCGGCGGTTGATAGCTTGTCGAATACGGTTGCGTTTGCGGCGCTTGAAATGGTGCCGGATACGGCCCGCCATACGGGGCAACGGCAGTCGGCGACGCCGGTTGCGGCGATGTTGGAAGCGGTTGCCCGCGTTGCTGCCAGTTCTGTAATTCGTTTTGCAATTGCGGTGCAAGCGCGATTTGCGCTTTGATTGTGTTTTCATAAGCGCCGCCCGCTTCATTCAATCGCCGATCGTATGCGGCGATTTGAGTTTCCGAACCGGGTGAATATTTCGGAACGATTGCAAGCATTGATGCTTGGTATTGCGGGCCGCCCTTTTTCTGATACATTGGCGGGTCTGGCAATTGCGGTGCTCCGGTGTATCGGGCAATCGCATTGCGAACGCCGTTGATAATGACTTCATTTTCATAGATATGTTGCGGATAATCGTCATACAGGAAATTCCAAGGCGAATAATGCGCCTTGCCGCTGATAAGTCCCGCGCCCGCGCCGATCAATGCGCCGATCGCCGTGCCGATGCCGGGCATGATGGCCGTTCCAATTGAAGCGCCGGTTGCACCGGTTGATATCGTCGCGCCTAATCCATATTCCGGCTGTTGTGGTCCATGCGGATATCCGTGCAATCCGACCATGTTCGGCCATATCATCGGCGCAAAAGAAACTTGTTTCATAACCGGGTAATAAGCACCGGTCGGATTGTATTGCACAAGTTTTTGACCGCTTGGGGTTGTCATTGTAGCGATCGGCACATTGTAAGACGGACGGACTTGAAGCGTTTGCGGGCGGGAATTCATCGCATTCATAAACGCATTAGACGAAACGGCAACCTTTTGGGCATAAGTCGGTTGAATGGGAAACGGCGTCGAAACCGGCTTATAAGGAACAACCGCTTTGCTCAAATACATTGCCGATCGCCTTTCAATTACCCCAAAGGACTAAACTAATCGCAACACGATTAGTTGTACCAAGGCAAAGCTTCCACAATTCCGGGCGGTTGCCATCCCATCGGGTACGGTTCGGTCGTATCAAGCGAAAGCCAATCATTCGATCGGACTTTTGCTTGAACGAATACGTGAGACAGTTCGCCGGGTTTGAAACCTACAGCGAGAAAGCGCGTAGGATGGCCGATAGCTTCCAACAATGCAGCCAATAGAACCGACTTATCATCGCAATCGCCGCTTTCTTGCGCCAAGACTTGTTCGGCGTAATGCAGCGTTTCGACTTCTGATATGTCGCGAACGTATCGTATTGAATTCTGCACAAATTTGAATAGAGCACGGATTTCCCCAATGCGATCCTTTTGCGGCAAATCCTGAGTGAGTGCGACGGCTTTCGATCGAATAGCGGGCGTTTTCTTACCCGTCCGAACCAATTCTGTCATCATCCGAAGCGTAGTCTGCACCCCCGCCTTCCCGTTGGGGATTTGCATTACGATTGACGCCGGTAGGCTGTCTAGATACATCGCTGCCGTTTGGATTTCCCGCCGCGTTGGCACTATTAACCAATTGACGAAGGTCGTCAATTAACTGTGTAAACCATTGCTTTTGTGAAGCAATTTGCGGGGCAAGACCCATAAGGACGGCAACCGGGTCAGGTTGAGCGAGAATATCATTGACTAAAGGCGGCGGAAGATTATCAAACGCCCATTCCGAATATGTTTCAAAGCTCGAACCGTGTTCGGCCTTATCGAACAAGTATTGAATGATCCCTTGCACCTGTTTTGTTTGCTTCGCCGCCGCGTCATCTTGTGGTGGTGTAGGATTGGGCGGGTTTTCTTGGCTGTTTGCTTGCGGCGTCGGATTGGCGACTGTCTTACGTGGCAAGGCGGGCGGCAATCTCACGGTCGGCATGAACCCGCCTAGACCTT
>JBGQBV010000065.1:0-4440 GCA_041494985.1 Minisyncoccia bacterium | reverse complement strand
GCGGAGAATTTTTTGGCTGCCGTCTTTTCAGCTTTCGGCATGGCTGGCATCTGGCCGCCCTTGGAGATGACATTCTCGATGGCTGCCCAAGTCGCATCCAGTTCGCGCGGCAGCATCGCTACGACTTCGTCGCCCGGCTCCGCTTTGAAATAGGTGATGGAAGCCAACAGGACCTTGTAGGGCTGGCCTTCCGAGAAGATGAAATAGTTGCCTTTTTCGTCCTGGCTCACGATGCCGATCACGCTTTTGCGCTGCGCCGGCCCGATTTGTTTATATATGAAAGACCCGTCGGAAGTGATGGTAAGTTTCAAAACGTCTCCTTCGACGAGTTTGGATTTCGATGCATAGTTGGCAGGCACGGGATATTGTTTGCCGTCCACTCCGAGCATGATCTGCCCGTCGAACGTCCCTTCGATCACGCTGCCTTCGGAATCTTCCTCAACCTTCCTTTTGCGTCCGGTTTTTTTCTTGCCTTCCAATTGGAGCAGCATGGCTTTCGCGCTCTGCATGGTTTTTTCGGCGTTGAGCATCATCTGGCGGAGCATTTCGATCTTGTGGGATTTTTCGCTCTCGCTCATCGGCTCAGTCTCTTGTTGTTTGTGTGTCATTTTTGTTTTAAACGGGAATAGCCCAGAGTTTTGTCCCCCTAAGTCACCCGTATTTTTGATGTTTGTTTTCTGATGGAATTATATAACATATTCCGCAAATGGGCAACAGGGATATTTCCCTTCCGGCGGTGTATTATCTAGACACTTATATACATCCATTTTTATGAGGAATTATTCCAAAGTCGGGGGAAAAAGGGGGATGCCTGGATATAGGACGCCGTCGGCTTTCCGAGCCAAGGTTTTCGAGGCGGTGCGGCAGATTCCCAAAGGCCGAACCCTGACATATAGGCAGGTGGCACAAATTGCCGGCCGGGAGAAAGCCTGGCGGGCGGTGGGCAACATCCTCAGTCGCAACTGCGACCCGCAGGTTCCGTGCCACCGGGTAATCCGCAGCGACGGCAGTGTAGGCGGATATAACCAGGGAACCGCGCTCAAGGAAAAGAAGCTCAGAAACGAAGGCGCGATTTTGTGAAGGGAAATATCTTGGCAAAGATGCAGTATTAAATGTTATGAATAATGTCAATTTATCCTTAAAATCAGCGCTGGCAATTCCGTTCACTCTCGGACTGTTTACTTTCGGGGCGATTGTCTTGCGGAGCAAGGGAATCTCAACCAAAGGAGCTCCAAAGCGTGAATCGAGACCCGGCGCTCAAACACCCATGAAGATCCAAAGCCAGGCGTTTGAAAACAAGGGGATGATTCCGACCAGATATACCTGCGACGGCGAAAACGTCTCTTCGCCGCTTGAGATTTCCGACGTGCCGATGGAAGCGCAATCACTGGCGCTGATCATGCATGACGGCGACGCGCCGGTGCCAGGCGGCTGGACGCACTGGACTCTTTTCAACATCGATCCGGCCACGGTCGAAATCGCCGAAAACAGTTTTCCACCCGGTGCGATCCAAGGCAACACAAGTCTGGGCGTTCCCGGCTATGGCGGGCCATGTCCGCCGAGCGGCACCCATCACTATGAATTCCGGCTCTATGCGCTCGACACGCGGCTGGCGCTGGGTGAGGATGCCAAGAAAAGCGACATCGAGCGTGCCATGGAAGGGCACATTCTCGCGCAAGACACGCTGATTGGACTGTATGCGAGCCTGAAATGACCGGTTTGGATTTTTTGTGCTATAATATGAAATGTAATCATTAACATGCATATTCTTAAGCATATGAAAGAATTATTTTCGCAGCATCCCTGGATCATCGCCATCATCTTGGTCTGGTCGCTCCCGTGGAAAGCGGCGGCGCTTTGGCGCAGCGCCCGACGCGGACACTTCGGCTGGTTCTTCGCTTTGCTCATCATCAACTCTTTGGCGATTTTGGACATCCTCTATATTTTCATCTTCAGCCAGCCGAAGGCGAAGAAGCCCGAGGAGATAGCTGCTGAAACGCAGCAGTCGAAAATCGAAACGCCGTCAGAAAAAACACAATCAAATCAGACCGCGGCGAAAATGATGGTCGTGTAGGTTTCGTCTTCAATAAAAATTCAAAAGGGTGGGGGATAAAAAAAGCCTTGCGCGTTGCGCAAGGCTTTGTTTTTTGGAGGGTAACAGGCTAAATGGAGTGGCTCGTGTCTTCTGTTATGTCATCGATATAGTCTTTCCTGCTAGTGCTGCCCTTGTCGTCTTCCTCATCGTTTCGCTTGTATTTTTCCGGACTCACGAATTCTACGAATAACTTTCCGTCGTAGCTTGACGGGATGATGAAGAATAGGAATTTCGACGTATCGTCGTAGGCGGTTATGTATTTCGAAATCCCATCCGGTCTTTCCAGCCTGACCTTGACGTTTTCTTTGCTGATGACCCGGTCACCTTTGTCGTTTTGAAAATAATTCTTGTTGGCGACAACTATTCGGATTTTTTCCACCGTCATGACAGCCACGTTGTTTTCCGCGGACAGCAGATCGTTTTGCAGCTGCGAATCCCGATGCATTTTTAATGCACAGAAACCTGCGACGACCAGAATCACAACCGCCGCCAGAAGCGCTGCTCCTCTTTTGATTTTCATGGCTCCCTCCTTGTATTTTCAAGTAACGATTTTTCTCCATTGTACTCCCAAAAACCCCGTAAAGTAAAGAATGGAATTTATAAAAAAGCCTGCTTAATTTTCTTAAGCAGGCTTGTTTGTGGCGGAGGTTTTTTACAGATGCACTTCCATGAAGCGGGCGATGATGTCCTTCGCTTCTTCCAGTGTGCTATAGGCGTGGCATTCGAAAGGTGTATTTATAAAAGCAGAGCCTTCTTTTCCTCGGACGTTTGCGGATATTGCTTTTTCGTCACCCTGATACAGGCACAGGACCGGTTTTTTGAGGTGGATCATATCCGATATCTCTGAGCCGACGCCTGTGCTGGAGTTGCTGATCTCCAGTATGCCGAAATCGGAGCCTATCATCCGGCTGTAATTCCTGTCGTGGATTCGGGTTGTCGCCAACGCATCCTCCTGTTCGATGATTCCTGGCTGCGTCTGGTGGCGGGAAATGATATGGCAGCCGAGTGTTTCAATGACATCCGGCAGCTTCGCCAAGTCTTCCCGGCTGACCACTGCATATCCGCCTCTCATCGAGCAACCGAAAAATACATTCAACACTTTTTTTACCATAGCCGGCACTCCTCCTTTTTTAAAATAACTGAATTTTGGTTTCCTGGTATAGTATCACTGAAACTTTAAAAAGTCAAGGATCCAGGCAAGACTGTACAAGTCGCGCTTAAGATTATACAATGTATAAATAACCCGGTGTTCAACAACAATTCTATGAAAATTCTCATTACTGGCGGCGCGGGATTCATCGGTTCAAATCTGGCGAAAAAACTGATGGACCGGGGCGACCAGGTGGTGCTCATCGACAATTTCAATGATTATTACGATGTGCAGCTCAAAAGGGACCGCATCAAAGAATATCTCAAAGGCTACGATTTCAAAATGTATGAAGGCGACATCCGGGACCTCGCCCTTTTGGAAAAGATTTTTGAAACAGAAAAACTGGACAAAGTCATGCATCTGGCCGGAATGGCCGGCGTCAGGTATTCCTTGGAAAACCCGCTGCTCTATGGAGAAGTCAATTTCATGGGCACGCTGAATCTTTTGGAGCAGGCCAGAAAACATCAGCTCAAGAATTTCGTCTATGCCTCCTCGTCTTCTGTCTACGGCATAAATAAAAAAGTGCCTTTTGCTGAAACTGACAACGTGGACAATCCGATTTCCCCATATGCGGCCACCAAGAAAGCCACGGAGCTGATGGCGCATGTCTATAGCCACACTTTCGGATTGAAAACCACCGGGCTGCGCTATTTCACTGTCTATGGTCCGTGGGGCCGGCCGGATATGGCGTATTTCAAATTTGCCAACCTGATGTTCAAAAACCAGCCGATCGAGATATATAACAACGGAAAAATGCTGCGCGACTTCACCTATATCGATGACATCGTGGAAGGCACGATCAAGGTGATCGATGCCGATCTCGAATGCGAAGTGATGAACATCGGCGCCGACAAGCCCGAAGAACTTTCCACCTATATCGATGTTCTGGAAAAAAGTCTGGATCTGAAAGCCGAGAAGAAATATCTGCCGATGCAGCCGGGCGATGTGCCACAAACGGTGGCGGATGTGACCAAGCTCCGCAAGCTCGGTTGGAAACCGAAAGTGAAGATCAAAGAAGGACTCCAAAATTTCGCTGTTTGGTACAAGGAATACTATAAGGTTAAGTAAAATACTCTTGAAAACACCTCGCTGAAAAGCGGGGTGTTTTGTTGTGTTCTGTTATTTTTGTAGTTTTGTGGTATAATATCAATGTGAGTTGTTTGTAGTAAGTTAATTTTTAAAAAATAAAAATATG
>JBGQBV010000064.1:0-4554 GCA_041494985.1 Minisyncoccia bacterium | reverse complement strand
GCAATTTGTTCCCCGATGGTTGATGAGTGGATGAACGGGCATTCTAATCTTTTGCTGTATTCGCATATACCAGCGATAGTAGTGTCTTTTTTAATGGGTTTGTATGTATTAATAAAAAGCAAGGGTATTGTAGCTGCTAAAGTATTCTTTGCATTTGCTCTGTCATTTTCCTTATATACATTATTTAATCTTATCGCATGGTTGAGTTCGGATGGTAGGGCTATAATGTTTTCTTGGTCAATACTTAGAATATTCGAGTCACTGGTTTATTTGTTAGGTTTGTATTTTGTTTATGTATTCATAGATAAAAGAGATATTTCGTTTAGCAAAAAAATCATACTTGGCTTGATAATGCTTCCAATTTTTATTTTTACCCCAACAAAATTTAATTTGAGTAATTTTGAATTGGATAGTTGCTCGGCTATCGATATGGCATTTCTTAATTATGCCTATGTTCCTCAGATATTAGGAGGTATTTGGATAATAATTCTTGCAATACAACGATTCTTGAAATCCGATAAGCTATTGAGAAAACAAATCCTTCTTTTAACTTTTGGAATCTCTACTTTTCTTTTAATTTTTTGTGGGGTAGGATTTATTGCAGATAAATATGGTTTGTATTATCTGGATATCTATGCGCCACTGGCTCAGGTGGTATTTTTGGGACTGTTGGCTTATCTCATCGTCAAATTCAAGGTTTTCAACATCAAGTTGCTTGCTGCACAGGCATTGGTTGTTACTTTAGTTACATTGATTGTTTCGATGTTTTTCTTTACTCCGATTGAAGACACAACTAGTGTCATACTAATCAGTGTGACGACACTGTTGTCAGTAATTTTTGGAATGGTATTAATTGATTCGGTTAAAAAGGAAGTTGAAAGGAAAGAACAATTACAGACAATGGCAGATAAGCTGGCTATTGCTAATGATCAGTTGAGAATTTTGGACAATGCCAAGACGGAATTCATTTCCATCGCTTCACATCAATTGAGGACGCCGATCACGGCGATCAAAGGCTTTGCTTCGCTGCTGCTGGAAGGTTCATATGGTGAAGTCGCCGAAGGGGTGCATGGGGCGCTGGACAAGATCTATGTTTCCAGCGAGCGGCTGGTCAATCTGATCGAAGACCTGCTCAATGTGTCCCGCATCGAATCCGGCCGGATGACGTTCACGTTTGAAAACAGCAGCGTTGAAAAGCTTCTGAAAGAACTGTATGAAAATTTCATGCTGATTGCGAAATCAAGAAAACTCTATTTGGACTTGAAAGCGCCGGAAACGACTTTGCCGGAAATCAAGATGGACTATTCCAAAATCCGCGAATTGGTTTCTAATTTCATCGATAACGCTTTGAAATACACGGAGAAGGGCGGTGTCACGATCAAGGCCGATATCCGAGACAATGGGGTGGTGATTGACGACAAGGGCTTTGTGATCGAAAATCAGAAAGCTCCGTATGGCAAGGTTGTCCGGATCACGGTTTCCGACACCGGCATCGGCGTGCCTAAAGAAGAAATCCCATATCTTTTCCGCAAATTCTCGCGTGGCAAGGATGTGGCGCGCCTGCACGTCGGCGGTACCGGCCTCGGGCTTTTTGTCGGCAAAGCCATTGCCGAAGCCCATCATGGCCAGACCTGGCTGGAATCCGACGGCGCCGGCAAGGGTAGCCGGTTCATCATTGAGGTACCAGTCGATAGGGTTGATTAAGTCTTGATATTTTTATGGATTGTCTTTTTTGCAAGATCATCAATAAGGAGCTGCCCGCAGTCGTGGTCTATGAAGACGACGAATGTCTGGCGTTTTTGGATATTTATCCTATAGCAGAGGGGCATGTGCTGGTGATTCCCAAAAAACACTGCGTCATTTTGAGCGAGTGCGACGAGGAAACAGCCAAAAACCTCATTGCGGTCGTGAAAAAGCTGAACAGCGCCGTTTGCAGCGCGGTCGGATGCGAAGGGATCCTGAATGAAGTCAGGAACGGCGCAGCGGCCGGACAAGAAGTTCCGCATCTGCATTTCCACATAATTCCGCGGCGCGAAAATGACGGTTTCGGATGGGTTTATCCGCCAGGCTACCGGGAAAAGATGGAGGCGAAAGGGAAACTGGATGAAATTGCTTCAAACATAAAGAAAAAAATGTAGCATCAAAAAAACCGCTCTCGAATGGAAGCGGTTTTTTGCTGTTAGCTTGGTTATAAACCAAGATTGGCGTTGGACAGGTCATTGGAATTGATCGTGTTGTCGGTCGTCTGCAATTCCTTGTCGATGTTGCTGAGTTCGGTGTCGATGGCCTTCTTGTTGTCAGTCGGCAGTGGCGGCAGCGGCTGGGAAGGCGAGGCGACCGGATCCTGCTGCTGTTGGAAGGTTACGGGTGGCGTAGGCTGCTGAGGTTTGGCAGATTCTTGCTGGGTTTTTGCCGGAGATTGCGATGCCGGTGCAGTTTGTTTTCCGCAGCCGGACAGAACCAGAGCGAAAGCAGGCAGGGCGACCAGTAGCGCTATTTTTTTTGTTTTGTTCATATGGCGTTAAGTTCTTTTAATTTGATTGGTTTATTGCTGGTCTTGGTCTTCTGCCTTTTTTTCTGTCGTTGTCGGTGTGGTGGAAGTCGTGGTCATGGCCTTGTGCGAAGAATCATGCTCCTCCGTGGTTTCTGCCGGTTCGATCGTTTCGCTTTTGGCTGGAAGCTGCGCGCGGATGGCAAGCAGGTCCGGGCGGATCGTTTTTGCGAAAAAATTGCGGATATCCAGACGATCCTGTTGGATCAGGGTGACGTTTTTTCTGGCTTCTCCGAATTTGCCGGAAAGTCCGGTGGTCACTGCTGTCGGGTCACAGGTGGTGGTTGTCGTTTTGGCATCGCTCAAAGTCGCGATGAATGCAGCGTAGTCCGTATTGAGCTTTTGAATCTTAGTATTGAGCGTGCCCAAGTCAGTATTCAGCTGGTTGAGTTTGCTGAGATCAGTGACATTTGCCGTTGTCAGTGCGGTTTGGAGTCGCGTTGCCAGGCGGGTCAGGCGGGTCTGCATGTTGCCAAAAACGTTCTGGAACATCTTAAGCCCATTTTGGTAACGGTTGATGCGGGTGTCGATCCGGGTCCCGATGTTTTTGCAGCGATCCTGTTGGCGCTTTTCCTTAAGTGCTTCCATAGTCTGCTTGTTTTGGTCGCGCAGCGTTTGCATTGACTGATTGTTTTGGTCACGCTGCGTCTGCATCACATCCTGGTCTTGTTGCCATTGGTTGTCTGTTGTTGTGTTCGTTGATGTTGCTAGCGGCGTGGCTGGCTGTGCCTCATCCGCAAGAACAATGCTTAGTGGCATCGTGATTGCGACCAAAAACGCGGAGACTGCGAGTTTCTTGTTCATACTTTGTTTTTTTCTTAATATTTATGCGTCAGGATATGCCTAACAGGTGAATTATACCTCGGCCGGATGCATAGGCAAAACGAGTTATGCACAGTTGCGCATATTGATTTACCCCCACTGCGCCCCGTTTGCAAGCAAATGCCGTTTTTTGGCTTTGCAGTTGCCTATAGCAGGTATTTCCTGTATAATTAGCTGGTAATTAGGTCATTAAATTCAAATGTAAACCTATGGAAGAAAAACCTTATTTGTCAGCGGTCGTGCCTTTGTATAACGAGGAAGGGAACGCGAAAGAACTGCACCGGCGGATCCTGTCCGCTTTCCAGGGCATCGGAAAACCTTTCGAGATCATCTTTATCGACGATGGATCAAAGGATGGCACAGTGAAGGATTGCGAAGGACTTAAGCCTCTGACACTGATAAAGTTCCGCAAAAATTTCGGGCAAACCGCCGCTTTTGACGCCGGTATCAAGCAGGCTAAGGGAGAGATTGTGATCACCATGGACGGCGATCTGCAAAACGATCCGAAAGACATCTCGCTTTTGCTGGAAAAAATGCAGGAGGGATATGATGTGGTTTCCGGCTGGCGCTTCGATCGGAAAGATACTTTCAGTAAGAGATTTTTTTCCCGCACGGCCAATGTTCTCAGGAAAATATTGATTCAGGACAATATCCATGACAGCGGCTGCAGCTTGAAAGCCTATAAAAAGGAGTGTTTTGAAGATGTGGATCTCTTTGGCGAGATGCACCGGTTCATGCCGGCGCTTTTGGAACTGCAGGGATATAAAGTCGGCGAGGTCAAAGTGTCGCATCATCCGAGGATCCATGGAAAAACAAAATACAATTGGAAGCGGGGAGTGAAAGGGTTCGTGGACATGATTTCCATCTGGTTTTGGCGGAAATATTCCAATCGGCCGCTGCATCTGTTTGGGGCGACGGGTATCATTTTTTCATTTGTCGGTTTTGTCATCCTGGCCTGGATGGCGGTGGAAAAAGTATTTTTCAATTCGCCGATCGCCCAGCGGAACTGGCCTTTGGTAGGCGTGTTCTTTGTGCTGGTAGGCATCCAACTGTTCGTGTTCGGCCTGTTGGCGGACATCCTGCTCAAGGTGTATTACAAAGGCAAAAATACGATGAACTATAATATCAAAGAAGTAATAAACCAATAAAAATAATAAAAAAGTATGAAGATTGCGATCATC